>NZ_RCNW01000018.1:0-883 GCF_004307605.1 Pseudomonas sp. Sample_24 | reverse complement strand
ACCCGCACTTCCTGGCAGGCGAACAGATCCAGCTGTTCGTCAGGCTCGATCAGTTGATAGGCAAATAGTGACCAGGCAGGACGCGGCATCGGGGGCTCCAAATCGGGGGCGCCACCTTAGCCGAAAGCCTGCCGCTAGAAAAGTGTCATAACAGCGGTTTTAGGGTAGGCCAGACATTTTCCAGCAACTTGTCCTGAGCCCCGGCCGCCGGGTGTATGCCATCGGCCTGCATCAGGTCGGGATGACCGCCCACGCCTTCGAGAAAAAACGGCACCAGCGGGATTTTCTTCTCGTCGGCCAGATTGCTGTAGACATCAGCGAAAGCCTTGGTGTAACGCGCGCCATAATTGGGTGGCAACTGCATGCCGAGCAACAGCACCTTGGCACCGCTGGCGCGGGAGCTGTCGATCATCGAAGCAAGATTTTGTTGCAATTGTGTTGGGAGCAGTCCACGCAGTCCGTCATTGCCGCCCAATTCGAGGATCACCAACTCCGGCTTATGCTCTGCAAGCAGCGCCGGCAGCCGCGCCTGGCCACCGGCACTGGTGTCGCCGCTGATGGACGCATTGACCACTTTATCGTCAAAACCTTCGCGCTTGAGCCGCTGCTCAAGCAACGACACCCACCCCAGCCGGGTATCCAGCCCGAAACCGGCGCTGATACTATCGCCAACGATCAGGACAGTACCCGCCGCTGCGTTCTGGGCCATGCACATCAAGGCCAGGCCAGCACTCAAAAACCACACACGCATCGGATTCTCCATGGGCGCAAGCATTCTCACCGCGAAGAACCTCAGCAAAGTGGTTCCCAGCGCGGAAGGTGAACTGACTATCCTGCACGAACTCAGCCTGGAACTGAACAAGGGCGACAGCCTGGCCATCGT
>NZ_RCNW01000069.1:0-5422 GCF_004307605.1 Pseudomonas sp. Sample_24 | reverse complement strand
CGCCGATCGCCATGACCCTGGGTCTGATCGGGATTTTCTACGGCGCGTTCCTGGCTTTCGCACAAACCGACATCAAGCGCCTGATCGCCTTCTCGTCCGTTTCCCACATGGGCTTCGTACTGATCGGCATCTACTCCGGCAGCCAACTGGCACTGCAAGGTGCAGTGATGCAGATGCTGGCGCACGGTCTGTCGGCCGCGGCACTCTTTATCCTGAGTGGCCAACTGTACGAACGCACCCACACCCGCGACATGCGTGAAATGGGTGGCCTGTGGTCGAAGATCGCTTACCTGCCGGCCCTCAGCCTGTTCTTTGCAGCAGCGTCGTTGGGTCTGCCGGGTACCGGTAACTTCGTCGGTGAGTTCCTGATCCTGATCGGCAGTTTCCCGATCGCTCCATGGGTCACCATCATCGCCACCACCGGCCTGGTGTTCGGTTCGGTCTACTCGTTGATCATGATCCACCGTGCGTACTTCGGTCCGGCCAAATCGGACGCGGTACTGCATGGCATGGACGGTCGCGAACTGATCATGGTGGTCGGTCTGGCTGCACTGCTGATCTACCTCGGCGTGTACCCACAACCGTTCCTCGATACCTCTGCCGCTACGATGCATGGCGTGCAGCAATGGCTCGGCACCGCCTTCACTCAACTCGCTTCGGCCCGGTAAGAGCGCTATGGAATTCACGACTCAACACTTTATCGCGCTTGCGCCGTTGTTGATCACCAGCGCCACGATCATCGTGGTGATGCTGGCGATCGCCTGGCGCCGCAACCACTCGCAGACCTTCCTGATTTCCGTGGCGGGTCTGAACCTGGCTTTGCTATCGATCCTGCCGGCTCTGAAGGTTGCGCCTCTGGCCGTGACCCCATTGCTGCAAATCGACACCTTCGCCTGCCTGTACATGGCGCTGATCCTGGTCGCCACCCTCGCCTGTGTCACCCTCGCCCACGCCTACCTCGGCGATGGCGGTTCGGGTTACCCGGGCAACCGTGAAGAACTGTACCTGCTGATCCTGATGGCTGCCGCCGGTGGCCTGGTTCTGGTCAGCGCGCAGCACCTGGCCGGGTTGTTCATCGGCCTGGAACTGCTGTCGGTGCCGGTCTATGGTCTGGTGGCCTATGCCTTCTTCAACAAGCGCTCGCTGGAAGCCGGCATCAAGTACATGGTGCTGTCGGCCGCCGGTTCTGCATTCCTGTTGTTCGGTATGGCGCTGCTGTATGCAGACTCGGGTTCCCTGAGCTTCGTCGGCATCGGTCAGGCATTGGCGGCTACCGGTCTGCCAAGCTCGCTGGCACAACTGGGCCTGGGCATGATGCTGATCGGCCTGGCATTCAAGCTGTCGCTGGTCCCGTTCCACCTCTGGACCCCGGACGTTTACGAAGGTGCTCCGGCGCCGGTTGCAGCGTTCCTCGCTACCGCTTCCAAGGTTGCCGTGTTCGCGGTGATGGTGCGTCTGTTCCAGATCTCGCCAGCGGCAAGCAGCGGCATCCTGAGTGATGTGCTGACCATCATCGCCATCGCGTCGATCCTGTTCGGTAACCTGCTGGCACTGACCCAGAGCAACCTCAAGCGTCTGCTGGGTTACTCGTCCATCGCTCACTTCGGTTACCTGCTGATCGCCCTGGTGGCGAGCAAAGGCCTGGCCGTGGAAGCCATCGGCGTGTACCTGGTCACCTACGTGATCACCAGCCTCGGCGCCTTCGGCGTGATCACCCTGATGTCCTCGCCGTACAACGGCCGTGACGCCGACGCCCTGTACGAATACCGCGGCCTGTTCTGGCGCCGTCCGTACCTGACCGCCGTACTGACCGTGATGATGCTCTCCCTGGCCGGTATTCCGCTGACCGCGGGCTTCATCGGCAAGTTCTACATCATCGCTACTGGCGTCGAGTCGCATCAATGGTGGCTGGTTGGCTCGCTGGTACTGGGCAGCGCCATCGGCGTGTTCTACTACCTGCGTGTCATGGTCACCCTGTACCTGATCGAACCGAACCTGCGTCGCCACGATGCGCAACTGCACTGGGAACAGAAAGCAGGCGGCGTGATGCTGCTGGCCATCGCTCTGGTCGCGTTCTTCCTCGGCGTCTACCCACAACCGCTGCTGAACCTGGTTCAGCAATCGGGGCTGGTGGGTTGATCGCTTGAGCGACACTCGGTAGAAAACAGAAACGGCACCTTCGGGTGCCGTTTTTGCGTTTGTGGGATTTGTTACCGCTGCCCTGCCCTCTTTCGGAAATCCCGGAACGATCTTGCACACTACTCAGGGCCGTCCTACATCCCGTATTGATCATTTGGCTTTATCTTCAATGGCCTCAGAGTTAATAAATCAACGCGGGGAAGAACAATGGGACGTGACGTTTTTTCCGAACTGTTACACGGCCTCGACGACTTGGCCGACGAGCGCCAGGGCAAGCTCACGTTGCGTACGCACAAGCTCAAACTGCCGAAGCCGCAACCTCTCTCAGTCGAGCAATTGGTAGCGTTGGAGTCGAATCAAGCGATAGAGGCAGAGCAGTTACATAACAAGCGAATTGGTGCAATGAAGGACAAGCTTGTACTCCCCGGAGACTACGACACGCCGCTGCCTGATGAGATCCTTGATGCATTCGAGGCTCTCGAATCTGAAGCTACTGGGTCATTGCCCGGTTACCCAGGCTCGGTTGATGAATGTGGGTGACTGAGCCGACCCCATTTTCGGAACGCCGCCCGGACCATGCTCCCACAGGTTGTGAGTCTGCCCGCAGATTTTGAATACGGCATAAATCCATTTTGGGAGCTTGCTCGCGATTGTGGTGACATAGTCACCGCAAAAAAAAAACGGCACCTTGCAGTGCCGTTCGTGATTATGGTTTCACCAAATCCCATTGACACTCTTTCAGCCTGACTCCATCAAGAACACTCCCTTTCTGGATATCAATGTTGCCGTCAGCGTCGAGGAAGATATCCGTGTTGGGCCACTTCGGTGTGATGCTGATGCAATGCCAACGCTCGTTTTCGACAGCCCACGAAAACTCCATGAAAAAATGGGTATCCGGAATTAGATATCCGTGGTCACTGACTGCATCTCCGGGAGATATCCGTCCCCGGTATATTCGATCTTTGACATTCCATGTGTACCGCAATACCTGCTTGGCATCCTTGGAGTAATTTACGGTTGCGCTGGGTAGAACATAAATATTCCATAGGGCGATCAAACACAACACCAGCAGCGGCAGGAGTAGTGGGAGCAATGGAATCCAGAGCCATCTTATGTACCGGAATCGTGGTTTATTGACAGATGTGGACACTGACTCCGTCTCCCCAGTCCTTTGGAGCTACTGCCAACACTTTATTCATGATGATCTGCGCTGTTATTCCGCCATCAGGGTACAGATTGGCAAGTTTTATACCGATACCTATCGACACTCTATCAGCTACATCATCCCATGATCGCAGTTGAGTCCAAGGACTGGCCGTGGGACGAGGACCAGGAAGTGCTCTGTTCTTTTTGGGGATTATTCGTAACTCTTCCGCCTTGCGCAGGGCATCTGATGCAATTTGTTCAATGCAATTTGTTCAGCCCCTGCGCCGTCTAGCAGCAAGCGATCGGAAAGTCCCCCTATAATTCCGACGTAACCGTAGTGGATGTTCGACCAAATATCGTAGTAATAGAGATACCCCCCTTGCTTGTGCCTGACTCCGGGGAATCGTTCCCGAAGCTTTGGCTTGTGGTCCCACTCCATATCCTGACCCACTTGTTTAGTCCAAATCGCCATCGCTTCAACCTTCTTCGTCAATGCGATAGCGTTGAAATTCGGTGATCCGGCCAGTCTGGCATACCACGGTAGCTCCTGAAATTGCCTGGCAGCCGCGCTACTGTCGTAGTTGAGCAGCTCTTTCATTTTCAACACGGCTGGATGCAGGATATTTCGGTTCATCTCTCCAGCAATGTAGACGGCAAGCTCTTCCATTTGATCCGGGTGATTACAGCGTGGGGTTTTACCGGGGTCGCCGGGTGCGGTTGAGGTTTTCCGTGCAAGCGTTGGCTCAGCCAGTCGGGATTCTGTCGCCTTTACTTTTTCGGACTGATTAGCTGGCTGTACAAAGGCCCTGCCCATTGGCGGAGCAGAATCCTCGTTTCGATAGCTGGCCGTAACCACCGATGGAATCAGCTGAGCTCTACAAGGGCAATTGCTGTGGCTGTCCAGCGTGCCTGCCATGGCTTTGCCGTGGCTGATCATGTGCGAGATGCCACCGACGATCTGATAGGTATTCCCATCCTTACCGCAAGTGACCCGGTCACCTTCTAGTGCATGGGCGATGCCATACCACATGAAACTGGTGTCGCCATCCAGGACTGTGCCGCCACAGGTGGTCTTGTCATGCTGACCAATGAAATGCCCTTCGTTCATTGAGGTTCTCCTTGCTCGATGCAAGGCAGAAAACCCTCGGCCATCGGTACGCCTTCACGCACCACTAACAACATGCAGCCATGTGATGTGGTGATGATCTCGACTTCGGAGGTGGATGAGGGGTACAGAAGAGCATTCATGTGCAACGTCCTTATTGTCATCGATTTGAATTGCCTTCCCTCTCCTTCCTGCAGAAGTACTGAGTAGAAAGCGTATCGGTCGAGGACGAATGAGACGGCGGGACGCATGCTGGCAGCAATCCCGATGGCATTGCCGAAACAACGAATAGGAAATTTCACAGAAGCCAACAACCCACTTCCTACAGTGATTGGAGCAACTAGCGATTTTTCGCAAGTTCTGGGTATGCCACCAATCCTGTGGGAGCGAGCCTGCCCGCGATTGCGGTATCACAGACACCAAAGAAAAACGGCACCTTCCAGTGCCGTTCGTCTTTCACAGTCCCACCAGTTTACTTACGCGCCGCCTCCCACGATTTCAGCAGTTCGGCGTAGCTCACGGTCTCGCCTTTCGGCTTCTCGTTTTCCAGTTTCGGTTTCGGAGCGCCCGGTTGGTCGAACCAGTATTGCGCGTCGCGCTCGGGGTTCATTTTCGGGGCGCAGGTGGCTTGGGCTTTCGAGCGTTCCAGGCGGGACATGATGGCGTCCTGATCCTTGGCCAGACCGTCGAGTGCCTGTTGCGGGGTTTTCTCGCCGCTGGCGGCTTCAGCAATGTGGCTCCACCACAACTGTGCGAGACGCGGATAGTCCGGCACGTTGGTTCCGGTCGGCGTCCATTGCACGCGGGCCGGGCTGCGATAGAACTCCACCAGACCGCCGAGTTTCGGTGCCAGATCGGTCATGGCCTGCGAGTTGATGTCCGACTCGCGGATCGGCGTCAGGCCGACGATGGTTTTCTTCAGAGAGACGGTTTTCGAAGTCACGAACTGCGCATACAGCCAGGCCGCCAGTTTTTGCTTCTCAGGCGTGGATTTCATGAACGTCCACGAACCCACGTCCTGATAGCCCAGCT
>NZ_RCNW01000281.1:0-884 GCF_004307605.1 Pseudomonas sp. Sample_24 | reverse complement strand
GAAGAAATGGTCGGCAACTGGAAGCCGAACGTGGCCGACAACTACCGCGCCACCCTGGAAGCCGAACCGGCTGAAACCGGCCTGCGCAAAATGCTGTTCGGCATGGGCAGCCTGTCCCTCGGCGAACTGGCGGGCGAGCGCATGAAGGTGTCCCTGGAAGCCAACTCTCCGGAAGACGAACACGACTGCTTCAGCGACAACACCCACAATTCGCAGTTCTACGATGCCAAGGGCATTCGGAACGTGTACCTGGGCGAATACACCCGCGTCGATGGCACCAAAATGACCGGCGCCAGCCTGTCGTCGCTGGTGGCCAAGGCAGACCCGGCTGCCGACACCGCGTTGAAAGCCGACCTGGCCGCTACCGAAGCCAAGATGCAGGTCATCGTTGACCACGCCAACAAGGGTGAGCACTACGACCAGTTGATCGCTGCCGGCAACGCCGCGGGCAACCAGATCGTTCGCGATGCCATCGCTTCGCTGGTCAAGCAGACCGGTTCGATCGAAGCGGCTGCCGGCAAACTGGGTATCAGCGACCTGAACCCGGACAACGCTGATCACGAATTCTGATCAACGCTGGCTGAATAAAAAGGCGACCTTCGGGTCGCCTTTTTCATACCTGTTTTTTGAGTGCCGATCATTCCCACGCTCTGCGTGGGAATGCAGCCCGGGACGCTCCGCGTCCCATCCAGAGCCGAACGCGGAGCGTCCGTAGAGGCATTCCCACGCAGAGCGTGGGAACGATCAAAACCCTGCCCCGCATCAAAGCAAACGATAATTCCTCTTATTCAAACTCTTATCCCCTGTTAGACTTTGCGCCCTTGTTTTGCTCGTCTTGCAGGATGTCTGATGCCCTCGCTGCCTCTTCGCTTGTCCGCACTGTT
>NZ_RCNW01000336.1:25123-43775 GCF_004307605.1 Pseudomonas sp. Sample_24 | reverse complement strand
GAAAGGTGAACGCATAGATGTGATACAGCGGCAGCGGCGTGATCAGGATCTCGCAACCTTCGTTGAGGTTGGACCCCATCAGCGCCTTGCACTGCAGCATGTTCGCCACCAGGTTGCGGTGGGTCAGCATCGCGCCCTTGGCCACGCCGGTAGTGCCACCGGTGTATTGCAGCACCGCGACATCGCTGTTGGCCGGGTTCGCTTCCGCCACTGGCTGGCCCTGGCCCTTGCTCAGCACGTCGTTGAACTTGACGGCTTTTGGCAAGTGATAGGCCGGCACCATCTTCTTCACGTACTTGATGACGCTGTTGATCAGCAGGCGCTTGAGCGGCGGCAACAGGTCGGCGACTTCGGTGACGATGACGTGCTTGACGCCAGTCTTGGGCACCACGATTTGCGCCAGGTGCGCCATGTTGGCCAGGCAGACCAGGGCCTTGGCACCGGAGTCGTTGAACTGGTGTTCCATTTCCCGTGCGGTGTACAACGGGTTGGTGTTGACCACGATCAGCCCGGCGCGGATGGCACCGAAGACGGCCACGGGGTACTGCAGGACGTTGGGCAGTTGCACGGCGATTCGATCGCCCGGCTGCAAATCGGTATGCTGTTGCAGATACGCGGCAAAGGCACCGGACAATTCGTACAGTTCACCGTAGGTGATTGTCTTGCCCAGGTTGCTGAATGCCGGCTTGTTGGCGAAGCGTTGGCAGGATTGCTTCAACACTGCCTGAATATTCGGATACTCGTCTGGATTGATGTCGGCAGCAATCCCAGCTGGGTACTTATCCTTCCAAAAGTCTTCGATCATGGAAGCCCACTCCTCAGCAACGCGAATTCAGCACCGCATTTGATGCGATTATTATTGGTGTTTGGTCATTGGTGAATCTGGCTGACAGAAGGCCGAGAAGTCACAAAGCGCGCCGAGAGTAGCAGCTTTGCCAAGGGTCGACTAGAGCCAAAAGCGGCCTCTACGGTCACAATTGTGACTCAAGAATGACAGGCGGTCATTTTAGAGCAAAAAACCTATAACATCCTGAAAGCCACGGAATTCGGGGCTCTGGCGTACGCCGAAAAGCATCGCGGGCAAGCCCGCTCCCACAGGGTTCGCGTCGTACACAACGTGCGTGCACAACAGTGAATCTGTGGGAGCGTGGCTTGCCCGCGATCCGCGTGAAGCGCGGCCATTCAACAATCAGGCGATATCGCGCAACTCGCGCCGCAGAATCTTGCCCACCGGTGTCATCGGCAACGACTCCCTCAACACGATGTGCTTGGGTACTTTGTACGCCGTGAAGTTTTCCTTGCAGTACGCCTTCAGCTCTTCAAGGCTGACCCCTGCCTCACGCGCCACCACAAACAGCTTGACCGCCTCGCCGGAACGTTCGTCCGGTACCCCGATGACCGCACAGTTGGCGACTTTCGGGTGGGCCATGACCACGTCTTCGATCTCGTTCGGGTACACGTTGAAACCCGAGACAATGATCATGTCTTTCTTGCGATCGACAATGCGCACAAAGCCGTCCGGGTCGATCACAGCAATGTCGCCGGACTTGAACCAGCCCTCGGCGTCCAGCACCTCGGCGGTGGCCTCGGGTTTCTGCCAGTAGCCCTTCATGATCTGCGGGCCCTTGATGCACAGTTCGCCGCGCTCGCCCAAGGGCTGTTCGACCCCTTCATCATTGATCACTTTCAACGTGGTGCCCGGCACTGGCAGCCCGACCGTGCCGATGCGCGATTGGTCGCCGTACGGGTTGGTGCAGGCCACTGGCGAGGTTTCGGTCAAGCCGTAGCCCTCGGTGATGCGGCAACCGGTGAGCTGTTCCCAGCGTTCGGCAGTAGCCTTGACCAGCGCGGTGCCACCGGAGTTGGTGAGCTTGAGGCTGGAGAAATCCAGGGTCTTGAAATCCGCGTGATCCATCAGCGCAACGAACAGCGTGTTGAGCCCGAGCAACGCCGAGAAGCGCCAGTTTTTCAGTTCCTTGATGAAGCCGCCGATGTCCCGCGGATTGGTGATCAGCACGTTATGGTTGCCGGACACCATCATGCACATGCAATTGGCCGTAAATGCATAGATGTGGTACAGCGGCAGCGGCGCGATCATCACTTCCTGCCCTTCGCGCAACAGCGGCTGACCGTCGTTGCCGAACTGCTCCAGACAGGCCCGCACTTGTTGCATGTTCGCCACCAGGTTGCCGTGGGTCAGCATGGCGCCCTTGGCCAGCCCGGTGGTACCACCGGTGTATTGCAGCACGGCGATATCGTCGAGGCCGACTTTCAGCGGCTTGATGCCCAGGCCGCGGCCCATGCGTAACGCAGTCTTGAAGGAAATGGCCTGGGGCAAGGCATAGGCCGGGACCATTTTCTTCACCTTGCTCACTACCGTGTTGACCAGCCAGCCTTTGGCGGCGGGCATGAAGTCGCCCATTTTGGCTTCGATCAGGTACTGGATGTCGGTGTCGGGCAGGACTTCCTGGACCTTTTGCCCGAACATGTTGAGGTACACCAGTGCCCGGGCGCCGGAGTCCTTGAACTGGTGACGCATCTCCCGCGCGGTGTACAGCGGGTTGGTGTTGACCACGATCAACCCGGCACGCAACGCGCCGAACACGGCAACCGGATAATGCAGGACGTTGGGCATCTGCACCGCGATGCGATCCCCCGGCACCAGGTCGGTATGGGCTTGCAGGTAACCGGCGAACGCTGCGCTGTAGCGTTCCAGTTCGGCGTAGGTCAGGGTGATGCCCATGTTGCTGAACGCCGGGCGATCAGCGAATTTCTTGCAGGAACGTTCAAACACCTCGATGACCGACTTGTAGGCACCCGCGTCGATGTCCAGGGGTACGCCGGCCGGGCGCTTGTCATTCCAGAAATCAGGTTGCATTGTTCTTGTCCTCTTTACCTGAGCCTATCCGGGCCGCTTTTCTGTCATTTCTCTGTGATCCCTCAAAAAGCAGAAAGCGAAAAGCGGAGCTTCACGGACACTAGCAGTTATGGCCAATCAGGCAAATATGCGTCAACGCGTCATTGACCGTGTGAATCTTCCTGCCGTGGCGTGAGCTGATGCCGGCAGGAATTTGCGCTATACAATGCAACCACCCCGCGCCCATGCATGGAAAGGAATCGCCATGATCCACGACACGTTCTGGCTGACCACCAGTGACCGCAGCCGCCTCTTCGTCAATCAGTGGCTGCCCACAGGCAAGCTAAAGGCGGTGATCCTGCTGGCCCACGGCATGGCCGAACACAGTGGCCGCTATGCGCGCCTTGCCGAAAAATGCTGCGATCAGGGCTACGGCCTCTATGCACCGGACTTGCGCGGACATGGCAAAACTGCCGAAAACGGGACGCTCGGCCACTTCGCGGACAACGATGGCTGGGCCAAAGTGGTGGGTGACCTGGCCTGCCTGAATCAGCACATCGGCCAGCAGCATCCCGGTGTGCCGATCGTACTGCTCGGCCACAGCATGGGCAGTTACATCGCCCAAGGTTACCTGTTGCACCACAGCGCCAGCCTGCAGGGGGCCATTCTCAGCGGTTCGAACTTCCAGCCCGTGACGCTTTACCGTGCGGCGCGGCAGATTGCCCGCCTCGAACGCCTGCGCCAAGGCCCCAAGGGCCGCAGCGCGCTGATCGAATGGTTGTCGTTTGGCTCGTTCAATAACAAATTCAAACCGGTGCGCACCCGGTTCGACTGGCTCAGTCGCGATCCTTCAGAGGTCGACTTGTACGCCAATGACCCGCTGTGCGGCTTCAGGTGTACCAATCAAATGTGGATCGATTTGCTCGGCGGGTTGCAGCAAATCAGCAAAGCGTCCAATCTCGCCCAGATCGATCCGGGCCTGCCGCTGCTGGTGATTGGCGGTGAATGTGATCCGGTGAGCGAAGGCAAGCGTCTGAAAGATCTGGCCGACGCCTTGCGCGAAGCCGGCAGCCAGAGCCTGCAACTGACAATTTATCCGCAGGCTCGGCACGAACTGTTCAACGAAACCAACCGCGATGACGTGATTGCCGACGTGCTGGGCTGGATCAACCAGACCCTGAGCAACCCCAGGCCACATCGAGCCGAATAGTTTTTTGTGAATTCTTTTATTCGTCACAGGAATTGAGACACATGACCCAGGTTACCAACACCCCTTACGAAGCCCTTGAAGTCGGCCAGACCGCCAGCTTCAGCAAGACGGTCGAAGAGCGCGACATTCAATTGTTCGCCGCGATGTCGGGCGACCACAACCCGGTGCACCTGGATGCCGAATACGCTGCCAGCACCATGTTCAAGGAGCGCATTGCCCATGGCATGTTCAGCGGTGCACTGATCAGCGCTGCGGTGGCTTGCGAACTGCCTGGGCCGGGCACCATCTACATCGGCCAGCAAATGAGTTTCCAGAAGCCGGTGAAGATCGGCGACACCCTGACGGTGCGCCTGGAAATCCTCGAAAAACTGCCGAAGTTCCGCGTGCGCATCGCCACCCGCGTATTCAACCAGCGCGATGAACTGGTGGTCGACGGCGAGGCGGAAATCCTCGCGCCGCGCAAACAGCAGAGCGTGACGCTGACCGAGTTGCCACCGATCAGCATCGGCTGACCTGTGGCGAGGGGGCTTGCTCCCGCTGGGGCGCGAAGCGCCCCCAACTCAGACACCTCAGTTCACTTGAACGAATGCGTTGGCAGGATTTGCGACGGCTGCGCAGCCGAGCGGGAGCAAGCGCCCTGGCCACAGGACAGCAGCACGAACACGAACTAGCGCTCACCCTCCTGCACCTGCACGCTCGCAGTCATTCCCGCACTCAAGTTGATCCCTTCGGGCACTTTGTCCAGCTTGATCCGCACCGGAATCCGCTGCGCCAGTCGCACCCAATTGAATGTCGGTTCCACCTCTGCCAGTAACTGGCCGTCCGGTGTGGTATTGCGATCGGTTATCCCGCGGCTGATGCTTTCCACGTGCCCCTGCAACGCTTCCCCGGCGCTCATCAACCAGACTTTCACCGGGTCGCCGACCTTGATCCGTGGCAGCTTGGTTTCTTCGAAATAAGCCTGCACGTAAAAGGTTGAATCATCGATCAACGCCATCACCGGTTGCCCGGCATTCACATAATTGCCTTGAGCCAGACGCAGGTTGGTGATGTGACCATTGCGCGGCGCATGGATCTGGCTGCGCGCCAGGTTGATCTCTGCGACCTTGGCCTCGGCCTGTGCTTCTCGCAGTTCACCACGGGCGATACCGGCATTGATTTGTGCGTTTTCCCGCAGTTCGGCGCTGATCGCTTGCGGCCCGAGGCTGGCGCGGCGGCTGGCTTCGCGTTCACGCAGGTTCAGTTGTTGCTGGCGGGTTTGCACCACCGCCTGGGCTTTTTCCAGGGCGGCTTCGAAACGGTCGCGGTCGATACTCAACAACAGGTCCCCCGCCTTCACCTGCTGGTTATCGTAGGCCTTGAGCTCACGCACCCAGCCCGACACATCCGGCGCGATCACCACCACGTCGGCGCGAATACGTGCATCGCGGGTCCAGGGCGTGAGCATGTAGTACTGCCACAAATGCACGCCGGCAAATATCGCCACCGCCACCAGGCACAGGGTCAACGCGACACGTACGGGGGTACGCATATTCAGCTCCTTATAAAGGTCCGAGGACGACGGTGATCACGGTCAATACACAGACGTACAAGGCACAATCAAACAATGCTTCGTGCCAGACCCAACGACCAATCGGGGTCAGCCGCAACAACAGGCGCAAGGCGCCGGTCACCAGCAGCGCCAGCAGCACATAAATCAGAAACGGGCTGAGCAACACCCCGCCCACCGCCCACTCACGCAAGCCCATGGTTTGCCTCCTGTTGGCGGCACCAGGCGCGCCAGCTGTTCTGCAATTGCAGCACCGCGCCCCGGGCCAGTTTCACTGCATCACTCGAGGGCAAGGCGTAAAGGTTTTGCACGAAAGCCTCGCTGGCTTCGGCCAGCGCTTCGCCGCGATCTGGCGCCGGACCTTTTTTCAGGACGCTTTCCAGTTGCTCGAGGTATTGCTGTTGCGCTGTAGAAACCGGAACCTGCGCAACCGCCAGGCTCAGGCGCAGGTGCAGCAATTCATCGCCGATATCCAACCCGAGCAGCCCGTCATCCCAGCGGCTTCGCGCCGGCTCGGGCAACTCCGGATAATGCCGCGCCAATTGCAGCAAGCGGTCGGCCATGCGCCCGCCGAACCAGCTCTCGGCGCCGGCAAGATTGCGCCGGGTCAGGCGCACCAGATCGTCAAGGGTAGCCGCGAGCAATCGACGGCCATGCCACGCCGGGTTACGCAGGATCAACAGATGGAATGCGAGCACCGCCGCACCGACGCCGATGACCATGGCCTGGGCGCTGTTGAAGAACGTCGCGACGTCGAACTTCATCTGGTTGAGCGGAGCCACCAGCACAATGAAATGCAGGCAGAATGACGTGGCCGTAGCGCCGATCTGCGGCTTGGCCATGCCCAGCGCCCCGAAAAACAACGGCACGCCCATACCCATGCACAACATGGCAAAACTGCTCCATTGCGGCAGCAGAATTTGCCCGACGATGAACGCCGCCGGAATGGCCAGGAATATCCCGCGCATGAAACTCATGCCGATTTGCGCACCATTTTCCCGGCTGGCGAACAGGCTGCACACCACGCACGTCAACAACATCGCCCCCGCTGCCGCGGGCCAAGCGGTCGCCAGCCAGAAACTTGCAACCACCAGAAACGCCAAGGCACTGCGGGCGCCAAACACCAGGGCCAGCGACAGATCGCGGTGAGGTGTCAGCGTCTTGGGCGGCGCGACCGGATCACCGCCCTCCTCAACGGCGCTCAACGCCGCCGTCGCCGCCATGGCCGTATCCATCAGCAAGGTGAAACGCACCAGGCAGTAACTCTGTGCCGAACTGATCTTTGGGTCGTGGGACGCGTCGAGCAAACGCGGGCGCAGGGCATGCAAAGTCGCAGGATCGGCGACTTTCAGCGCCTCCAGCACTTCGTTCATCCACGCTGACAACTGCGCCGACTCTTGCGGTTCCAACTGTTTCCACTGCCGGCGCACTGAACGGGCGATGCGCAGCAGCATCAACAATTTCTGGCTCAAACCACTGATGGCGCGTGCCCGTTGCCGACCGAGAGGCCCTTCGAACCAGGCGTGTTCGCGTTGCGCGTCCACGGCAACGATTCGACCGAGAATTTCCAGCAAGCCTTTGCGTGCCTGCCCATCCCCGGCCAGTGTCGCCCGCGCGGCATTCATGCCACTTTGCCAGGCTCCTCGGGCCTGGTCCGACAGCTGTCGCTCGACCCGCAATGGCCAGAGCAAAGCACTGCTGGCGGTGGCGCAGATAATGCCCAGGCTGATTTCGGTGCAGCGTGCCACGGCTTGGTCAAATACGGTCAACGGATGATTGATGGCCGGCAGCGCGATGATCGCCACGGTGTACCCGGCCAGTACAAATGAATAGGACCAGGCACTGCGCAGTAATGTCGAACTGGCCGTACACAGTCCAAGCCACAATGCCAACGCCAGCAAAAACAGCCACGGTGTCTGGGCGAACAAGCCCATGAACACCACCGACATGATGGTTCCGACCAACGTCCCCAACAGCCGCGCCAAGCCCTTTTGCATCACCATGCCGGACAGCGGCTGCGCGACGATGAACGCAGTCATCAACGCCCAGGCCGGTTGCTCCAGGCCCCAGCGCAATGCCAGCCACAGCGCCACTCCTCCGCCGATCAAGGTCTTGATCGCGAACTGCAAGGCGCGGCGGTCAGGCGCGAACAACGCCTGCAAAGTAATGGGCACGAAAAGCACTCTTGAAAAGTCGTTTTAACGATAGTCGGCTTCAGGCCGGTCACTTGAAAAACAAATTATTAGCTAGCTATCTATACCCCGTCCAGCGCTAATTCCCGGGCACAAAAAAACGCCAGACTGGCTGGCGTTTTTGACAGCAAACGAACGCTTACGAACGTGCGCGCGCCTGGTTACGCAGGGCTTTTACCTGATCGTGGTTACGTTGCACGCCGTGGTACTGACGCTCAACGAGATCACGAATGCCCACCAGGTTGTGCTTGTTGATTTTCTCCATGGCATCGCGATACGCCTTCAGCGCATGGTCCTCGCCACGTTCGGCTTCATTGAGCACCGCTTCTTCATCCTTGCCGGTGAACATCGACTTCACATCGACCCAGCGACGATGCAGATCGCCACTGACGCTGGTGGACGTTTCCGGATCGCCGCCCATTGAACGCACCGCAGCCTGCAGCTCAGCGGCGGCGGTGCCACAGTCGGCAGCACGTTGCACAAACAAGGTTTTGAGTTCAGGGTGTTTGATGTCTTCGGCGCAAGTCTTGAACCCTTCCTGACCGTCTTTGCAGGTTTCAATCAGGTCATTGAGTACAGAAATCGCTTCTTTATTCATGTCGGTCATTTTTCAATTCCTTGCGGTTGATGAAAGATGACTTACTCATTGCAGGGCGCATGCCAGCTCAACAGACATAAATTTCCCTATATTTTTCAATTAGTTACCATTACGGCGAAAATCTGTATCCGTTTTTTTTGCATGATCTGTCAATTGGCCTGCATGCAGAATGCCTGTATTTTCCAGACTGAATGAATGAAGACGACTGCGTGATGAACCCTGAAAAGCTCGAACTGCTGATTACCCGGGAAATGCCCTTCGGCAAATACAAGGGACGGATCATTGCCGACCTGCCCGGCCCATACCTGAACTGGTTTGCCCGGGAAGGTTTTCCCCACGGCGAATTGGGTGGCTTGCTGGCTCTGATGCAAGAGATTGATCACAACGGCTTGTCGGAGTTGCTGGAACCCTTGCGCGCCAAGCATGGCAAACCGGCACCACGCCACTGATCCACGCCCCGCCCCTGATTGAGTAAGCCCATGCCCGACAATATCCGCCGTGCCCGTGATGAAGCCTTTTGGCGGACCTTTGCCGATCGCTACGATCGGCAACCGGGACCGATCAATCTGGAAAACGGCTACTTCGGACGCATGTCGCGCACCGTGGTCGAGGAGTATCAGCGCAACATCGAGCTGATCAACCGCAGCAACTCGGTGTATGCGCGCCAGCGCTTCGAGCAGGGCGACAGTGTGAAGATCCGCGCGCAGTTGGCCGGGCTGATCGGTGTACCTGCCGAAAGTGTCGCCCTGACCTGCAACGCGACGGATGGTTTGCAATCGTTGATCCGCAACTACAATCGCCTTCAACCGGGCGATCAAGTGCTGATCTGCGACCTGGAGTACGACACGGTCAAGGGCGCGATGCGCTGGCTGGCGCGTCATCGGGGTGTTGAAGTGATCGAGATCGACCATGGGCACCCTGCCAGTTTCGACAGTTTACTGGCCACCTATCGCGAGACCTTTGCACGCTACCCACGACTCAAGCTGATGGCCTTGACCCACGTCACTCACCGCACAGGCCTGGTGATGCCGGTGCAGGCGATTGCCGCCGCCGCCAGGGAGCATGGCATCGATGTGATCCTCGACGGCGCCCATGCACTGGGGCAACTGGAATTCGATCTCGAAGAGCTGGGCATCGCCTTCGCCGCCTACAACCTGCACAAATGGATCGGTGCACCGCTGACCCTGGGCTTTCTCTACATCGCCCCCGAGCGCCTGGCTGACATCGACCCGGACATGGAGGAAATGCATTTTCCGATCACCGACATTCGCGCTCGCACGTCTTACAGCACGCCGAACATCCCCGCGCTGCTGACCCTGCCGCTGGTGCTCGAAGAGCATTGGGCCATGGGTGGTGCCGCGGCCAAGGGGGCACGGCTCAACTACCTGCGCAACCTCTGGGTGCGCGCGGTACGTGGGCACCCGGGTATCGAAGTCATGACCCCGGATGATCCACGGTTGTACTGTGGCATCACCTCGATGCGCTTTACCGCCCATGCCGACCAACAGGCGATGGCCGAAAAACTGCTCAGCGACTACAACCTGTTTACCGTAGTGCGCAACGGCGCTGCCAGCGGTCCATGCATTCGCATTACGCCGGGGCTGACCAGCACTGCGGCGGACATGAACCGACTGGCTTCGGCGTTGGCGGAACTGGCCTGACGTCACACGGTGTATTTATCGAAGTCTTCCGGCTTGATCTGGGTCGACACTGCAAAGGTGTCGATGCCGATGGTCATGTGCCCGAAAAAACCGTCGTCCCTGGAGTCTCGAGAGAGGGTATGTACATTCAGGGTCGAGGCCTCGCCGCCCATGGTTGTGTAAAAGTGATCTTGCTCATTGCCCAGCGGTCGCACAGCCCGTCCGCTGTACTGCCGACTGCCAAGCACTGAACGCGAAGCCACTTCGGGAAAGTACAGCTGCCCCACCCAGGCGACGTGTCGTTCTTCCAGATAGTTGTTGCCCGAGGTGATCCGCACGGCCACATGAATGTGCAGGGTACGGCCGGCATAGAAACCCGGGTAGATGGTAGTGAAGCGCACGTTCCCCGCTTTATCAGTGAACTGAGCACCACGCAGGTACGTATCGTCGTCGGTTCTCGGGATTGCGCCGATGTCGCCGACATCGACTTCCAGGTCCGGATTGATCTTGCTCCAGCCTGAATAGGCGCCCCGCGCATTGCAGTGCCAGATATCCACCAGCGCATCGGTGACCGGTTGGCCAGTCATGGCATCGATGATTTGCAGGCGCAATACCAATGGGATGCCGTCGGCGCCTTCGCTGATATTGCGTCGAATCAGTTTGGGATTGCGAAAATAAGGGCCGGCGATTTGTTCCGGGGACAGCAGGTAAACGGGTGTATCGGTGATGTTGGCGTCCATGACGTTCTCTCTTCCATAAGATCAACGCAGGCTAGCACTGGCCGCTTTTCCGGATGCGGTAACTATGTATCGCAGGATGTCTTGACGCCGGTTTTCATCAGGCAAAAAAAAACGGTGCACCGACCAAGCGCACCGTAAAGCCGTAGAACACACAACGAAGTGTCGGGTGAAGCGATCAGTCCAGCAGCGCCAGTGCCTCGGCGGTGCATTCCTGAATGCGGGCCCAGTCGCCGTTCTTGATCCACTCAGGATCAAGCATCCAGCTACCGCCCACGCACATGACGTTCTTCAACGCCATGTAGCTCTTGATATTGGCCGGGCCCACGCCGCCGGTCGGGCAGAATTTCACTTCGCCGAACGGACCGCCCAAGGCCTTGATAGCGGCAACGCCACCGCTGACTTCCGCCGGGAACAACTTGAAGCGGCGATAACCCAGACCATAGCCTTCCATGATGCCCGAGGCATTGCTGATGCCTGGCAGCAACGGGATCGGACTGGCAACGCTGGCTTCCAGAAGGTCACGGGTGATGCCTGGCGTAACGATGAACTGCGAGCCCGCCGCTTCTGCCGCGGCCAGCATGTGGCGATCGAGCACGGTGCCGGCACCGGTCATCAACTCCGGGCGCTGTTCGCGCAGGATCTGGATGGCCTTGAGGCCGAACTGCGAACGCAGGGTCACTTCCAGCGCGGTCAGGCCACCGGCCGCGAGGGCATCGGCCAGCGGCAGAACGTCCTGCTCGCGGGCGATGGTAATCACCGGCAGGATCCGCGCCTTGGCGCAGAGGCTGTCGATCAGGGCAACTTTATCCGCCATGGAAACGGTCGGGGATGGGATTGTCATAGCGGCTGTTCCTTGGCTCATGGGCACCAGTAAATCTCTAACGTAGGTTGCAGAAACGCGCGAATCGGCATTGCGGCGACATCGTCACCGGCCAGTGCGGTACTCAGGGTGGTCAGCTTGGACTGACCGGAAATCGATAGAACCTTGTGCTTGGCCGAAGCCAGCAGCGCACGGCTCATGGTCAGGCGCTGATGCGGCACGGTCGGTGCGAGCATTGGATAGCAACGACGGCTACCGTCTACCTGCAAGGCCTCGGCAAGCTTCGGACTGTTGGGGAACAGCGAGGCGGTGTGACCGTCATCGCCCATGCCCAGTACCAGCACGTCGATCACCGGCAACTCGGAGAGCAAACGGTCAGCCTGCTCTGCCGCCTGTTCCAGGTTGGCGCTGGCGCTATACAGGCTCAGAAACTGAGCCTTGGCCGCCGGGCCTTGCAACAGGTATTTCTTGATCAGGCCGGCATTGCTGTCGGCATGCTCGACCGGCACCCAACGCTCGTCAGCCAGGCTGATCACGACGTTGGACCAGTCCAGTTTCTGCTTGGCCAGGTGCTGGAAAAACGCCACCGGGCTGCGGCCACCGGACACCACCAGGGTCGCAGTGCCCTGGGTGTCGATCGCGTCGCTCAGTTGTTTCGCCACGCTCAGCGCCAGGCCTTCGGCCAACAGCGTCGGGCTCTTGAACTCATGGGCGCTTACACCCTGAGGCAGTTTCAAATCAGATATCGCCATACCACGACCTCCCATCCCGCGTAATCAGTGCAATGGAGCTCATCGGCCCCCAGGACCCTGCCGCATACGGCTTGGGCGCATCACCGGATTTCTTCCACCCGGCGATCAACTGGTCACACCACTTCCACGCGGCTTCGATTTCATCTTTACGGACAAACAGGTTCTGATTGCCGCGCATCACTTCCAGCAACAACCGCTCGTAGGCATCGGGAATCCGTGCGCTGCTCCAGGTGTCGGAAAAATTCAGCTGCAACGGACCGCTGCGCAGCTGCATGCCTTTGTCCAGGCCTTGATCCTTGGTCATCACGCGCAAGGAAATGCCTTCGTCCGGTTGCAGGCGGATAATCAGCTTGTTGCTGATTTGCAGGCGCTGCTCGGGAGCGAAGATGTAATGCGACGGTTCCTTGAAGTGGATGACGATCTGCGACAGTTTCTGCGGCATGCGCTTGCCGGTGCGCAGATAGAACGGTACGCCGGCCCAGCGCCAGTTGCGGATATCGGCACGCAGGGCGACAAAGGTTTCGGTGTCGCTCTGGGTGTTGGAATTGGGTTCTTCCAGATAACCCGGCACGGCTTTGCCTTCGCTGTAGCCGGCGATGTATTGGCCGCGCACCACCTGGGTGGTCAGGCCTTCCGGGCTAATGGGCGCCAGTGCCTTGAGCACTTTGACTTTCTCGTCGCGGATGCTGTCGGCGGACAGGTCGGCCGGTGGGTCCATGGCGATCAGGCAGAGCAATTGCAGCAGGTGATTCTGGATCATGTCCCGCAGCTGGCCGGCCTTGTCGAAGTAGCCCCAGCGGCCTTCGATCCCGACCTTCTCGGCCACGGTAATTTCCACGTGGGAAATGTAATTCTGGTTCCACTGGGTTTCGAACAGGCTATTGGCGAAACGCAGGGCGATCAGATTCTGGACAGTCTCTTTGCCCAGGTAATGGTCGATGCGGTAGGTGCGGTTTTCCGGGAAGAACTGCGCCACGGCATCGTTGACCTTGCGCGAGGATTCCAGGTCCGAACCGATGGGTTTTTCCAGCACCACGCGGGTGTTTTCCGCCAGGCCGACCTTCGCCAGGTTCTCGCAGATCGCGCCGTACACCGCTGCCGGCGTAGCAAAATAGGCGATGACCCGCTGGGCACTGCCTGCCGCTTCGGCCAGGGCCACATAGTCTTCGGGTCTGAGGAAATCGACGTGCAGATAGCTCAGGCGTGCGAGAAAACGTTCGACGACGGCTTCGTCCAGATCTTTGGCACCCACGTAGCGGCGCAGCTCGGAGGCGATGAACGCCAAATGCTCCTGCTCGCTGCCGGGCTCACGGGCCAGCGCGATGATCCGCGTGTCCTCGTGCAATAGGCCTGCACCGTCGAGTTGATAAAGCGCAGGAAACAGCTTGCGCAAGGCCAGATCGCCAAGGGCGCCAAACAAGGCAAAGGTGCACGGTTCAACCGTAATCGAGAGCATGATGTTTGTTCTTTTATCAAGTTAAGCTACAAATACCTTTTTTCAAGGCATCACTCAAGGGAAAATGTAGTAATAACCACAACATTTTCGCAAAATACAGATTCCGAGTGGTGGTCGGTCGGAGCCATCAGTAGGATAGGCCACCGTTATGGGCCTCACCAAAGGCCCTTTTTGCATTAGCCGCGCGCTTATCGGCGCTGGTGAATCAAGGAAACTCATATGGACCGCGTGCGAAATTT
The DNA here is from genome assembly GCF_004307605.1 of Pseudomonas sp. Sample_24. Taxonomy (NCBI): domain Bacteria; kingdom Pseudomonadati; phylum Pseudomonadota; class Gammaproteobacteria; order Pseudomonadales; family Pseudomonadaceae; genus Pseudomonas; species Pseudomonas sp. Sample_24. The sequence continues at coordinate 29,722 of NZ_RCNW01000336.1, read as the reverse complement.
ACTGGAACAGATCCAGAATCGCCTTGAAGAGCTGAACAAGGCCGAGCGCAAAGTCGCCGAGGTGATCCTGCTCAACCCGCAGCAGGCCACCCGTTTCAGCATCGCCGCCCTCGCCCAGGCCGCTTCGGTCAGCGAGCCGACGGTCAACCGTTTCTGCCGTTCGTTCGGCGTCAGCGGCTACCCCGAGCTCAAGCTGCAATTGGCGCAAAGCCTGGCCAGCGGCGCGGCGTATGTCAGCCGTGCGGTAGAGGCCGATGACAACCCGGAGGCCTACACGCAGAAAATCTTCGGCAGCGCCATCGCGTCCCTGGACAGCGCTTGCCAGGCACTGGACCCGAACCTGATCAGCCGCGCCGTCGACCTGTTGATCCAGGCGCGGCAGATCCACTTTTTCGGTCTCGGCGCTTCGGCCCCGGTGGCACTGGATGCGCAGCACAAGTTCTTCCGTTTCAACCTGGCCGTGACTGCCCACGCCGACGTGCTGATGCAGCGCATGATTGCCTCGGTGGCGCACACCGGCGAGTTGTTCGTGATCATTTCCTACACCGGCCGCACCCGCGAACTGGTGGAAGTGGCGCGCATTGCAAGGGAGAACGGCGCTTCGGTGCTCGGCTTGACCGCGGAAAACTCACCACTGGCCAAAGCCAGTACCTTGAGCCTGAACATTCCATTGCCGGAAGACACCGACATCTACATGCCGATGACGTCGCGGATCATTCAACTGACCGTGCTCGACGTGCTCGCAACTGGCATGACCCTGCGACGCGGAGTGGATTTCCAGCCGCATTTGCGCAAGATCAAAGAGAGTTTGAATGCCAGCCGGTATCCGGTGGGTGACGAATTCAATTGATCCGAAATCTGCGCTGAACGGTCCGGCCTCATCGCTGGCAAGCCAGCTCCCACAGTGTCCGCGCCAAACCTGAAATGCTGATTGTTCCCACGCTCCGCGTCACTGGACGCGGAGCGTCCCTTGAGGCATTCCCACGCAGAGCGTGGGAACGATCCCCATTAAGCCGCCACCCGCGCCTGCAAACTCAAATGCGCCCGCTCCCCCGGTTTCAGGCACAGACTGTCGGTGCCGCCGCTGGCCGCTTCCACGCACACGAATTCAGATATCTCGTTCCAGCTCACCCCAAGCAACGGTCGTGATCCCGGATGCCACACCACCGTGTCAGCCGTATCGCCGGTATCGATGCACAACGCCCGATCCCAGGCGTGATCGTTAAGCTGCAACTCCCCGTCATGCTGAAACACCCGCTGGCATCCGCCATCGACCCGTAACTCGCCTTCCTGCTGGCAAATCTGTCGGTTCAACTGGTCGTAACCTTGCGCGCCTTCGAGCCCAGACAGCGCTACCTCACCGACATCGCCAATACGCCAGTAAGCGTGCAAAGCCTGGCTCAACTGGCATGGCATGTCGTCCTGATGCTCGGTACTCAAACGCAACTCCATGCGTTCCCCCAGGTGTGCATGCAGGTCCACTTGCCAGTCGCAGAGTTCAAGTTGCCAGTGCAAACGCACGCCATCCTCGTCACTGCTGCTATCGATCAGCTTCCAGTCGAGCAACCGCGCCCAACCATGGGACGGCCAGGCATTTTCGCTCGGATGACGGCCATACCATGGCCAGCACACCGGCACGCCACCACGGATCGCGCCCACCTGCGGCCACTTCGCCGCACACCACAGCCAGGGTTTCTGCCCCTTGGGTTGAAAGTGCAACAACTGCGCGCCCTGGCGACTGAACACCGCCTGACACAGCGGGTGATCAATGACCAACACGTCGCGCTTCTGATAGCGCTCCCAGGCAAACACCGGTCGTTCGCGCAAGGATTTGAAGAAGCGTTGTAGCGGATGCTCATGCATGTGCCACGGTCCTGAAAATCATCTGTCAGCGGGGTGCGCGGCCCTCCAAAAAAAAGCGGACAGCCTTGGCCGTCCGCAAAATGCGCACATAGAGAGGAGCTTATCGCAGTCGCGTTAGAACACCGACTGAATTTTCAGACCGGCCACCAGCGCGTTGTCGACTTCATCTACACCGCCCGGGTGGGTGATGTATTGCAAGTTAGGACGCACGGTCAGCCAATTGGTGACGTGGAAACCGTAGTTAAGCTCGTAGTTGTACTCGGTCTCACGCAGTGGCGAGAACAGTGGATCGTTGTAGTCGCTGACGCCATTGGCGGCGTTGGTCAGCTCGGCGTTTTTCTTCACGTCGTCGTTGACATGGATGCGGGCGAAACCGATACCGAGGTCATCTTTCGGACGTGCATCGAACGGGCCTTTGTACACGAACATCAGCGACTGGTAGTTGTCGACGATGTTGGTGTCCTTGTCGTGGAACGTCGCGTTGGCGGCGATGTTCAGACCGCGAGTGGCGTCACCGTTGTGGCTGGTGAGTTGCTGTTGCGCCACGAACCAGTAGCCGTGCTTGCTGCTGTGGCTGCGATAGGCATTGCCGCTGGTGGCCGCATCATTGCCGTTGTCATCCTCACGAACGTCATCGGCGCTGGCGGTGCTTTTGTAGTAACCGACACGGTATTCGCCCGGCAGGTTGCCAGGGTTGGGCAGCCACACCAGTTCAACCGGCAGGACGGTGCCTTTGGTACCACTGCCGCTGAGCTTGAAGCCGTTGCCGTGCTCCAGTTGCGACGGGTTCTGGTTGTACGCGCCGATCTGCGCATACCACTCAGGCGAGATGTTGTACTTCACGCGGATCGCCGCCTGGCTGACCGGCCAGTTGTACCAGATGTTGGTGGCCCAGTTACCCACTTGGGAACCGCAGAATGCCAGGTTCTGGAATTCGCACGGGAAGGTGTTGAAATCTTCACCCTCACCGAAGTAACCGGCCTTGACGTCGAGTTTGTTGTCGAAGAACTGATGCTTGATCCACAGTTGGGTCAGACGCACCATGTGGCCTCGGCCGTAGACTTCCTGGGACGAACTCAGGGTGCCGGCCCGCGGGTCGCCGACGCGGTCGTTGGAAATGTTTTCGCCGTTACGGTTGGTCAGCTGGATCTTGGCCTGGGTGTTATCCCAGCCGAACAGCTTTTCCAGGTCCAGCGCCGCGCCCAGACCAAACTGGTCACTGTAGCGCGCGGTCTTGTCGTCGTTGAAACCGCCATGCAGGTTGCCACCGACTTCACCGACGTAGTCCATCTTGATGTCGATGCCCTGCTCGATCAGCTTGGTACGCTCGCCACCCCAATCACCGGTCATCCACTCCGAATCGGCGCTGAACGCGTCAGCCGCGTGCACGCTACCGGCCAGCATCATTGCCGCAACGGCTGACAACTGGCAGATAAGCTGAGCACTGTTGTTCTTCTTCATCCCTACTTCCTCGTTTTATTGTTATTAACTTTTCTTTTTCCAACGCGGTTACATCAGTTGCGGCGGATGACAGGCCATCCGCCACGGATTCCCCCTGTGGAGATGGGCTTTTATGTGGGAGCTGGCTTGCCAGCGATGGCATCACCTCGGTTCGACGTCAAAACCAGTCGCCTGCATCGCTGGCAAGCCAGTCCCACAAAAATCCATTCCCACCTATGATCTTCAGCGGCCTTTGAACTGGGCGACGTTGGCAGCGTGCGCCTCGGTTTTCGGCACACCGGCAACCCCCAAGCGCTCGCCGGTCTTGGCATCGAACAGCAGCACTTTCGCCGGATCGAATTGCAGGGTCAGGGTCTCGCCGACTTGCGGCGCCACGTCCGGGGCCAAGCGGCAGCAGACCTTGGTGTCGTTGAGATTGACGAAAACGAGAGTGTCCGGGCCGGTTGGCTCGGTAACCTGGACCTCGGCGCGAATGGTCGGCAAACCATTGGCTTCACCGTTGGCCAGTACGATCTGCTCCGGGCGCATGCCGAGAATCACTTCGCGATCCTCGAGACCGGCGTCCTGGATGCCCAGCGGCAATTCGCAACGGGCCTGGCCACTGTCGAGCAGCGCCACCAGACGACCGTCCTTGCGCTGCAACCGCAGCGGGATGAAGTTCATCGGCGGCGAACCGATGAAGCTCGCCACAAACAGGTTGGCCGGGTCGTTGTAGATCTCTTTCGGTGTACCGAACTGCTGGATGATCCCGTCCTTCATCACCGCCACCTTGTCGCCCAGCGTCATCGCTTCGATCTGGTCGTGGGTCACGTAGACCGTGGTGGTTTTCAGGCGCTGGTGCATCAGTTTCATTTCGGTGCGCATCTCGACCCGCAGCTTGGCGTCGAGGTTGGACAGTGGCTCGTCAAACAGATAAATCTTCGGCCGCCGCGCCAACGCACGGCCCATCGCCACGCGCTGTTGCTGACCACCGGAGAGCTGGCCCGGCTTGCGATTGAGCAGGTGCTCGATCTGCAACAGCTTGGCCACGCGGGCGACTTCTTCGTCGATCGCCGACTGGCTCATCTTGCGGATTTTCAGGCCGAACTCGATGTTCTCGCGCACGCTCATGGTCGGGTACAGCGCGTAGGACTGGAACACCATGGCGATGTCGCGATCCTTGGGGCTCATGCCGCTGACGTCCTGATCACCGATCATGATCGCGCCGCCGGTGATGGTTTCCAGGCCGGCGATGCAGTTCATCAGGGTCGACTTGCCGCAGCCCGACGGGCCGAC
>NZ_RCNW01000336.1:0-25023 GCF_004307605.1 Pseudomonas sp. Sample_24 | reverse complement strand
CCAGGCCGGCGATGCAGTTCATCAGGGTCGACTTGCCGCAGCCCGACGGGCCGACAAGGATCAGGAACTCACCGTCCTTGATCGACAGTTCGATGTTCTTCAGGGTGTCCGGCAAGCCGGCGCCGTAGGTCTTGTTTACATTGCGAAGTTCGAGCGTAGCCATGATTACCCCTTGACTGCGCCGGCCGTGAGCCCGCGCACGAAATACTTGCCTGCGACCACATAGACCAGCAGGGTCGGCAGCCCGGCGATCATCGCCGCTGCCATATCAACGTTGTATTCCTTGGCGCCGGTGCTGGTGTTGACCAGGTTGTTCAGCGCCACCGTGATCGGTTGCGAATCACCGCTGGAGAACACCACGCCGAACAGGAAGTCGTTCCAGATCTGGGTGAATTGCCAGATCAGGCAGACCATGATGATCGGCGTCGACATCGGCAGAATGATCCGGCGAAAGATGGTGAAGAAACCCGCACCGTCGAGGCGCGCAGCCTTCACCAGCGCATCCGGAATGCTGATGTAGTAGTTACGGAAGAACAGCGTGGTGAACGCCAGGCCGTAGACCACGTGCACGAACACCAGGCCCGTGGTGGTACTTGCCAGGCCCATCTTGCCGAGGGTGAACGAGGCCGGCAGCAGGACGGTCTGGAACGGCAGGAAGCAACCGAACAGCAGCAGGCCGAAGAACAGCTGCGAACCACGGAAACGCCACATCGACAGCACGTAACCGTTCAAGGCACCGATGGCCGTGGAGATCAGCACCGCCGGAACGGTGATCTTGATCGAGTTCCAGAAGTAACCATCAACCGTGGCCCAGGCCTTGACCCAGCCGATGCCGCTGACCACGGTCGGCCAGCTCAGCAGATTGCCGGTGCTGATGTCTTCCGGGGTCTTGAAGCTGGTCAACAGCATGACCACCAGCGGTATCAGGTAAAGCAGCACAGCCAGGATGAGCACCGCGTAGATCGCGATGCGACTCAGGCTGATGGCAGGTTTGGCAGCGAGACTAGTCATGACGCTTGGTCCTCAGCTCGGAGTACAGGTAAGGCACGATGATTGCGAGAATCGCACCGAGCATCAGAATCGCACTGGCCGAGCCCATGCCCATCTGGCCGCGACTGAAGGTGAACGAATACATGAACATCGCTGGCAGGTCCGAGGAGTAACCCGGGCCGCCGGCCGTCATCGCCGCCACCAGGTCGAAACTCTTGATCGCAATGTGCGCCAGAATCATCACGGCACTGAAGAACACCGGACGCAGGCTTGGCAGCACAACTTTCCAATAGATGCGCGGCATGCTCGCGCCATCGATCTGCGCGGCACGGATGATCGATTGATCAACACCCCGCAGGCCGGCGAGGAACATCGCCATGATGAAACCCGAGGCTTGCCAGACAGCGGCAATCACCAGGCAATAGACCACGCGATCCGGGTCGATCAACCAGTCCAGGCGGAAGCCTTCCCAGCCCCAGTCACGCAACAATTTGTCCAGGCCCATGCCGGGGTTGAGCAGCCACTTCCATGCGGTACCGGTGACGATCATCGAGAGCGCCATCGGGTACAGGTAAATGGTGCGGATGAAACCTTCGCGCCGGATGCGCTGGTCGAGGAACACCGCCAGCAGCACGCCGATCACCAGGGTGATGCCGATGAACATGCCGCCGAACAGCGCCAGGTTCTTGCTCGCCACCCACCAGCGGTCGTTGTCGAACAGCCGCGCGTATTGCGCCAGCCCTGCCCACTTGTAATTGGGCAGGAACGTCGAGGTCGTGAACGACAGAATGAACGTCCACAGGATGTAGCCATAGAAGCCCACCAGAACGATGAACATGCTCGGCGCCAGCACCAGTTTTGGAAGCCAGCGCTGCAATGCATCGAACGGCGAGGCCTTGCTGAACACAGCAACAGAACTCATGGGAAGATCCAGTACGAGGAATAAAATCTTCAGGCGATCCCGGTAGGAGAGGCTTCTGTGGGAGCTGGCTTGCCAGCGATCGCATCACTCGGGTGCAACTGTTGAACCGAGGTGCCTGCATCGCTGGCAAGCCAGCTCCCACAAAAAACGGCTGCTACAGGGGGCGGGTGAGGACGACCTTATTTGGCCGACTGAACCGCCGCGCCCAGTTTCTTGGCCGCATCGGCCGGGTCGGCTTTCGGGTCGTTGATGAAGTTGGTCACGACATCGAAGAACGCACCCTGTACCGCCAGCGTGGTCGCCATGTTGTGCGCCATGCTTGGCTGCAAGCCGCCGGACTTGGCGTCAGCCAGGAAGTCCTTGGCTGCCGTCTGGGCGCACGAGTCGAAACCGTACTTGCCCATGTCGGCCAGCATGTCGTTGCGCACCGGGATCGAACCTTTGTTGATGCTGAAGACTTTCTGGAAGTTTTCACCCAGCACGACTTTGGCGATGTCCTGCTGACCGGCAGCGGTGCCTTTGTCTTTCTGCTTGAACACCGCCAGCGAGTCGATGTTGTAAGTGAACGCCTTGTCGGTGCCCGGGAACGCTACGCACTCGTAGTCCTTGCCGGCGACTTTCCCGGCTGCGGTCCATTCGCTCTTGGCCCAGTCACCCATGATCTGCATGCCGGCCTTGCCGTTGATGACCTTGGCCGCTTCCAGGTTCCAGTCCTGGCCTTTGCCGTCGGCATCCATGTAGGTCGCGACTTTCTTCAGCTCGGTCAGCGCCTTGACCATTTCCGGACCGGTCAGCGCCTTGTTATCCAGATCGACCAGGGCTTTCTTGTAGCCATCAACGCCCATGACCGACAGCACAACGGCTTCGAACACGGTGCTGTCCTGCCATGGCTGACCGCCGTGGGCCAGCGGGATGAAGCCGGCAGCCTTGAGCTTGTCGCCAGCGGCGTAGAATTCTTCGAGGGTAGTCGGGTTCTTGGTGATACCGGCTTTCTTGAAGACTTCCGGGTTGATCCACAGCCAGTTCACCCGGTGAATGTTCACCGGCACGGCCACGTAATCACCCTCGTACTTCACGGTATCGGAGACTTTCTTGTCGAGCAGGCTGTCCCACTTCTCTGCTTTGGCAACGTCTTCGAGCACGTCGGTGTCGAGCAGACCGGTCGACGCCCACTCCTGGATGTCCGGCCCCTTGATCTGCGCAACGCCTGGCGGGTTGCCGGCAACGGCGCGGCTTTTCAGCACGGTCATGGCCGTCGCACCGCCACCGCCGGCCACGGCGCCGTCTTTCCAGGTGAAACCGTCTTTTTCGACTTGGGCCTTGAGCACATCAACGGCGGCTTTTTCACCACCGGACGTCCACCAGTGCACGACTTCGACCGAACCTTTGGATTCGGCAGCGGAAACACTGAGCGGCAGCATTGCGAGCGGGAACAGGGAGGCGACAGAAATGACAGTAGCGAGGCGAGAAATCGCATTCATCTGAGATGTACCTTTCTTGTTGTTATGCATGCAAGTCTGGTGCTTGCGCTGCACAGGAGTTTAAACAGGACGCCTCCCCTCGCAGGTAACGAAGGGACGCGCGAATGTCACCGCATGGTTACACAGAACCGCCCTGGGACATTTGCGCCAGAGCCGTTGCCATACTGGGCGACAACGGTAGTCGAGGGATCAGCACGGCTTGCCAGGCGTGATACAGATCCGGTTTGCCCGGCCAGATATCAGCACTAGGGCGATTCAGCGGATCGAGTTCGTGATGCCAGCTGCCGTCGCATCGGTCGATGAAAAAACTGTCACAGAATTCCCAAAACAGTCGGTACCAGCGCTCGAATTGTTCATCACCGGTACGCTGCAACAAGGCGCTGGCGGCGGCACTGGCTTCGCAATGAGTCCAGTGCAGGCGATGGCGGACCACTGCTTTGTTGTCCCAGTCGAGGGTGTAGACAACGCCCGGTGCGCCGTCGACATCCCAGCCGTGCAGGCAATTTTGCTCGAAGAGTTTTTGCGCGTCGGTGGCCAGCCATCCGGGTGTCAGCATGCCGGCCTGCACTCGCGCCGCTTCGAGATGCAGGAGCAACCGCGCCCATTCGAATCCATGGCCCGGCGTGGTGCCGTAAGGACGGAAACCATCGGCCGGGTTGTCGTGGTTGTACTCACGCAGCGGCTGCCAGTCGCGGTCGAAATGCTCGATCACCAGGTAGTCGTTGGCAGCGGCATGGCCGTGGATCACTCGCTCGACGATACGCTGCGCACGGCACAGCCAGCGGTTGTCGTCAGTGACATCGGCCAGGGCGAGAAAGGCTTCGGTGGCGTGCATGTTGCTGTTCGCGCCGCGATACGACTCCTCTTCGCTCCAGTCGCGATTGAAGGACTCGCGCATGGCGCCCTCCTCCTCACTCCAGAAGTAGGTGTCGATAATGTCGATGGCGTCATCGAGCAACGCTTGTGCGCCGGGACGCTGGGCGACTAACGCGGAACTGGCGGCCAGCGCGACAAAGGCATGCAGATAGGCATTCTTGCCGGTGTTGCCGTCGCGGTGTTCGGCCAACGCAAACCAGCCACCGTGCACGGCATCGCGCAACGGTCCGCGCAGAGCTTCGACGCCATGATCGACCAGCGCTGCAAACCCCGGCAGGCCTTGAATGTGGGCCATGGCGAAGCTGTGGGTCATGCGTGCGGTGATCATGGTTTGCGCTTGCGCATTGGCCGCAAGGTGACCTTTTTCATCGAGGTTACCGAAGCCTTCGGGAAGCTTCGAAGCTTTGGCGAACGCCAACAGGCGCAACCCTTCGGTGGCGAGCCATTGCTGATGTGCAGGTGCGTTCAGCCAACTGCTGAAGGCAGGTTGGAAGCTGTGCATGGAGGACCTTTTTTGTTGTTATGACTGAGGGGCAGTCTAAACAACGGGCAGTGCCGGGCTTGTAACGAAGGAGGCGAGTTATGTCACCAACCCGTGACATTCATCAGCATCGGTGCAGGTTCGATTTTGTAGGAGCCGGCTTGCTGGCGATAGCGGTAGATGACTCGATGAATCCGCTGACTGACACTCAGCCATCGCCAGCAAGCCGGCTCCTACAACAGTGTCAGTCCATCGAACGCGGCAACTGAAGCGTCACCCGCAACCCGCCCTCACGCAAATTCTGCAGGCTGACTTCACCACCATGGCTATGGGCAATGTTGCGGGCGATTCCCAGCCCCAGGCCATACCCCTGCTGCTGCCCGGCCAAACGAAAGTGCGGCTCGAACACCTGCTCCAGCCGCTGCTCCGGGACCCCCGGCCCTTCATCATCGACGTGCAAAACAAACGCACTGTCGTCGTCATCGATGTGCAGATGCGCGTTCTGCCCGTACTTGAGGGCATTGTCGATCAGGTTGCCGATGCAGCGCTTGAGCGCCAATGGCTTGCCCGGATACGCCGCCAGCGCTCGTCCCTGCTGGGTCACGCGGCCATTGCCGTTGGGTGCCAGATACGGTTCCACCAGACAATCGAGCACATGATTGAGATCCACCGGCTCGATGTTCTCGTGAATGTCGGTGTCTTTCACGCATTGCAGCGCGCCTTTGACCAGCAGCTCCAGCTCATCCAGATCACGGCCGAACTTGGCTTGCAGCTTTTCGTCTTCGAGCAGTTCGACGCGCAGACGCAAGCGGGTGATCGGTGTGCGCAAATCGTGGGAAATCGCGCTGAACAACTGGCTGCGTTCAGTCAGGTAACGGCTGATGCGCTCGCGCATGGTGTTGAAGGCGCGACCAACTTCGACCACTTCACTGCCGCCACCCTCGGCCACCGGCTCGACGTCGGCGCCCAGCGACAAATCCCGCGCGGCCCGCGCCAGGCGCTTGAGCGGACGGCTCTGCCAGTGCACCAACAGACCGATGAACAACAGCAGGAAACCGCTGGTGAGCACGATGAACCACACCTGCTGCGCCGGCAGGCCTTGTTCTTCGAGGCTGGTGTAGGGCTCCGGCAGCAGCGAGGCGATGTACAACCATTCGCCGGGTGCCATCTGGATTTGCGTGACCAGCACGGGCGGATTAACCGGCTCCAGGGTCAGCGCGTAATGCGCCCAGGAGCGTGGCAGCTCGTCGAGCTTCAGGCCGGCGTTGAAAATCCGCAGATCCTCGGGGCTGACGAAGGTCACCGAAATATCGGTGTCATGGCCAAGGGACTGGCGCAACACTTCGTCCACCGCGTTGATCACCGCTTCCTTGCGCGGGGTGATTGGCAGCACGTCCATGCCCAGGGGTTTGTCATTGAGCGTCACCACGAATCGCGTACCGCCCATGCTACGCAACTGGTCGAGCACCAACGGCCGAAACGCCACGGGCAACGAACGGAAGTAACTGACGCTGGCGGTCATCGAATGGGCAAGGCTGCGGGCGCTGGTGACCAGGCCTTCAAGCTGGGTAGCACGCAATTGCGAGACCCAGATCACGCTCGATAACGTCTGGGCGAACAGCACCGCCAGCAGGGTCAGCAGCAACATGCGCCCCAACAGCGAGCGCGGCACCGGCACGCGCCCTGCGAGTTTGCGCAGGGATTCAGTGACCATTGCTGGCAATCACATTGGCTGCCAGTTGATAACCGCTGCCACGCACAGTGCGAATCAGCCGGGGCGGTTTCTCGGTGTCGCGCAGACGCTGGCGCAATCGGCTCACCGCCATGTCGACAATGCGGTCGAGCGGCATCAGTTCACGACCGCGGGTGGCGTTGCCGATGGTGTCGCGGTCGAGGATTTCCTGGGGGTGATCGAGGAACAGTTTCAGCAAGGCGAAATCGGCGCCGGACAGAATCACTTCTTCACCGTCGATGTGAAACAGCCGGTGGCTGACCATGTCCAGCCGCCAGTCATCGAAGGCCAGCACTTCCCCACCGCTGCGCTCCTGGCCGAACTGCGCACGACGCAGCAACGCCTTGATGCGCGCCTGCAATTCGCGAGGGCTGAAGGGTTTGCCGAGGTAATCGTCCGCGCCCAGCTCCAGGCCGATGACCCGGTCAGCCTCGTCGGAGCTGGCGGTGAGCATGATGATCGGCACCTGAGCCCGCCGCGGGTGCTGACGAATCCAGCGACACAAACTGAAACCGTCTTCGTCCGGCAACATCACATCGAGGATCACCAGATCACTGGGTTCGTCATTCAAGGCCTGGCGAAAACCGGCGCCATCGGGCGTGGTACGTACCTGAAACCCGGCGCGGGTCAGGTAGGTGTCCAGCAACTCGCGTATCTCTTGATCGTCATCGACCAACAATATCGACTTGTTGACTGAGCTCACTTCGAAGGCATCCTTGTTGTTGGAATTGGGGCGGATTATGCCTGAGCAAAAACAGATGGCGTACGAGCTTTTGTGGCGAGGGAGCTTGCTCCCGCTGGGCTGCGAAGTGGCCCCGCTGTTTTGCCAGGACATCGTGCTTGCCGAATTTGCGACTGCTGCGCAGCCGAGCGGGAGCAAGCTCCCTCGCCACAGATTACTTATGTCACAACAGGGTGTGCCTGTTCGAGGGCCACACCGGCGCCTACTAGCCCGGAATACGGTGCCGTCACCAGCCACACCGGAATCCCCTTGAAGTAATCGCTCATGCACCCCTTGTCGGCGAAGCATCTTGCGAAACCGCTTTCGAGGAAGAAATCGGCAAAGCGTGGAATCACCCCGCCCACGATGTACACGCCACCGCGCGCACCGGTAGTAAGTACGTTGTTGCCGGCCACCCGACCGAGCCAGCAGCAGAACTGCTCAAGCACTTCCACCGCAATCGGGTCTCCCGCCAGACCGGCAGCGGTGATCGCTTCCGGTGTCTCAAGCACCGGCTCATGCCCGTCTACTGCACAGATCGCCCGATAAACCCGTGGCAAGCCGCCGCCGCTCAATGCCGTTTCAGCGCTGACATGCCCAATTTCATTGAAGATGTGCTGCCACAGTTGAGTCTCGCGAGGGCTGCTCAGCGGCAAGTCGACGTGACCACCCTCCCCCGGCAGTGCGGCAAATCGGCCTTCGCCGAGATCGAGCAAAGTGCCGACGCCCAACCCCGTACCGGGACCGATCACCACCGCGGGGCGCAACGGCTCCGGCGTGCCTTCGCAGACCACGCGGAATTCGCCGGGCTGCAAACGGGTCATGCCCAGCGCCATGGCCGAAAAATCGTTGACCAGCAACAGCTGATCCACCTGCAAGGTCTGGCAAAAGACCTTGCGGCTCAAACGCCAGTGGTTGTTGGTGAACTTGAATTCATCGCCGCTCACCGGGCCGGCCACCGACAGGCACACCGAACCGATAGCCCCCGGTGCCAGGCCGAGCCCGCTCAGGTAAAGGCTGATTGCCTGTTCCGGATTGGCGAAATCTGCTGTCGCCAGCACCTGGACCGATTCCAGCTGCTGGTTTTTCCACAACGCGAAACGTGCGTTGGTCCCACCGATGTCACCGACCAAAGCCAGTTTCAATTAAGCGTCTCCAGGGCAGAAGTAAAGGCGCTGGCGCCCTGCTCCGCCGAGCTGAAGGCCATGCGCATGAAACCAAACAGTTCGCGACCGGTGCCGATGTTGTTACCCAACAGGCCTTTGGCCGGCGTGCGCGCTGCGAATTCTTCGGCGTCCACCTTAAGCTCCAGGGTGCCTTTGACGCCATCGACGCGGATGATATCGCCCTCTTGCACCCGCGCCAAAGCGCCGCCGACATAAGCTTCGGGGCTGACGTGAATCGCTGCCGGGATTTTCCCCGACGCGCCGGACATGCGCCCGTCGGTCACCAGCGCAACCTTGAAGCCGCGATCCTGCAGCACACCGAGGAACGGCGTCATCTTGTGCAGTTCCGGCATGCCGTTGGAGCGCGGCCCCTGGAAGCGCATCACCGCGACAAAATCCTTCTCCAGCAATCCGGCCTTGAACGCATCCGCCAGGTCCTGCTGATCCTGGAACACCATCGCCGGCGCTTCGACAATCTGGTTTTCCAGCGCCACGGCGGACACCTTCATCACGCCGCGACCGAGGTTGCCTTCCATCACGCGCAAACCGCCTTCTGGCGAGAATGCCCGAGCGACCGGCCGCAGAATGCTTTCATCAAGGCTCTCGGTCACGCCTTCGCGCCATACCAGTTCACCGTTGTCGAGGAACGGCTCCTTGGTGTAGCGGCTCAGGCCATGGCCGAGCACGGTGTTGACGTTTTCATGGAGCAGCCCGGCTTCCAGCAGTTCGCGGATCAGGAACGACATGCCACCCGCGGCCTGGAAGTGGTTGATGTCGGCCTTGCCGTTCGGGTAGACGTGGCTCAGGGTCGGCACCACCTCGGAGAGGTCGGCCATGTCCTGCCAGGTCAACTGAATGCCCGCCGCCATGGCGATGGCCGGCATGTGCAGGGTGTGGTTGGTCGAGCCACCGGTGGCATGCAGCGCCACGATGGAGTTGACCAGCGAACGCTCGTCGACGATTTCACCGATCGGCAAGTAGTCGCCGTTCTGTTTGGTAATGCGCGTCACCTGATGCGCCGCTTCGCGGGTCAGGGCGTCGCGCAGTGGCGTGTTCGGGTTGACGAAGGACGCACCCGGCAAGTGCAGGCCCATGACTTCCATCAATAACTGGTTGGTGTTGGCGGTGCCGTAGAAGGTGCAGGTGCCGGGGCTGTGGTAGGAATTCATTTCCGACTCCAGCAGCTCCTCGCGGCTGGCCTTGCCTTCGGCGTAGCGCTGGCGCACGTCGGCTTTCTGCTTGTTGGAAATTCCGGAAACCATCGGCCCGCCCGGCACGAAGATCATCGGCAGATGACCAAAGCGCAACGCGCCCATCATCAGGCCCGGGACGATCTTGTCGCAGATGCCGAGCATCAGCGCGCCGTCGAACATGTTGTGGGACAGCGCCACGGCGGTGGACAACGCGATCACTTCACGGCTCGGCAGGCTCAGCTCCATGCCCGGCTCGCCCTGGGTCACGCCATCGCACATGGCCGGTGTACCACCGGCGAACTGGCCGACGGAGCCGATTTCGCGCAGGGCTTTCTTGATCAGTTCAGGGAAGACTTCGTACGGCTGGTGCGCCGAGAGCATGTCGTTATATGACGAAACAATTGCAATGTTCGCGGAATTCATCATCCGCAAGCTCTTCTTGTCGTCGCTGCCGCAACCGGCCACACCGTGGGCGAAGTTGGCGCATTGCAGCTTGCCGCGCATCGGGCCGTCGCTGGCCGCACCGCGAATCAATGCAAGGTAAGCCTCACGCGTGGCGCGACTGCGGGCGATAAGCCGTTCGGTGACCTCAAGGACGCGGGGATGCATGTGTAGAACTCCAGGCTAACGGATGTGGCGACCTGATTGTCTATGCTGATCAAACGCCGGTGTCGATGGGATGACAGACGGTTTTCTTGATCGGTTGGACCAGTTGATTCAGGTCACTCGTTGTAGATTGAACAAAATATTGCCATCAAAAAGGCTTGTTTTCTATTTTTTTGCGAATAATCTTGTAATTCCAACAACAAAACGACGGTGGCGCTGTTAATGACTCTTCGAATTGCAATCAATGGTTTTGGCCGGATTGGCCGTAACGTCCTGCGCGCACTCTATACCCAGGGCTACCGTCAGGATCTGCAGATCGTTGCCATCAACGATCTCGGAGACAGCGCTATCAATGCGCACCTGCTCAAATACGACACCGTTCACGGCACATTCGACGCGGATGTCCAGCACGATCAGGAAAGCCTGACCGTCAATGGCGACCGTATTGCCGTCAGCGCCATTCGCAACCCGGCCGACCTGCCTTGGGCCGCGGAAAAAATTGACGTGGTGTTCGAATGCACCGGCCTGTTCACCGACCGCGCCAAGGCTGCCGCGCATATTACGGCCGGCGCACGCAAAGTGATCATCTCGGCGCCAGCCAAAGGCGCCGACGCCACGGTGGTCTACGGGGTCAACCACGACATTCTGCGCCAATCGCACCAGATCATCTCCAACGCCTCGTGCACCACCAACTGCCTGGCCCCGGTGGCTCAGGTGCTGCACCGCGAGTTGGGCATCGAAAGCGGTTTGATGACCACCATCCACGCTTACACCAACGACCAGAACCTGACCGACGTTTACCACAGCGACCCGTACCGTGCGCGCTCGGCCACCCAGAACATGATCCCGAGCAAGACTGGCGCCGCTGAAGCGGTCGGCCTGGTGCTGCCGGAACTGGCGGGCAAACTGACCGGCATGGCGGTGCGTGTGCCGGTGATCAACGTATCGCTGGTGGACCTGACCGTGCAGCTGAAAAAAGAAGCCAGCGCGGAAGAAGTCAACGCCCTGCTCAAGCACGCCAGCCAGCATTCGAAGATTCTCGGTTACAACACCTTGCCGCTGGTTTCCAGCGACTTCAACCACAACCCGCTGTCGTCGATCTTCGACGCCAACCACACCAAGTCCAGCGGCAAGCTGCTCAAGGTACTGGCCTGGTACGACAACGAATGGGGCTTCTCCAACCGCATGCTCGATAACTGCCTGGCGCTGTGCAACGCCGAATAACCTTCGCCTGTTGCGCCTTATCCGATCCTGCAGGAGCCAGGCTTGCCGGCGAAGAACGATAACGCGGTACCAATGAATAACCGCGGTGTCGGGTTCACGGGCAAGCCTCGCTCATACAGGCAGGCGATGGCGTCCTCAGCCCCCTCGCAAATCGCCCTGTGGAAAACCCCATGATCGGTATCAGCTTCACGCAAAAAACCATGGCGGCGCGCAAGCGTATCGCCCTGGTGGCCCATGACCACTGCAAGGTATTTCTGCTCGATTGGGCCGCACGACAGAAAGACCGTCTCGCCCAGCATGAACTGGTCGCCACCGGCACCACGGGATTGTTGTTGCAACAACGCCTCGATCTGCCAGTGGAAAGCATGATCAGCGGCCCACTGGGTGGCGACCAGCAGCTTGGCGCGCGAATCGCCGAGCAACGGGTCGACATGCTGGTGTTCTTCTGGGACCCATTCGAACCGCAACCTCACGACCCGGACATCAAGGCGTTGCTGCGGGTCGCGGCGGTCTGGAACATTCCGGTAGCGTGCAATGAATGCAGCGCCGATTATTTGCTCAGCAGCCCGATGATGGATCAACAACACTCGCATCGGATTCCGGATTACGCGACCTATTTGCAGGGCCGCGCGTAATCATCAACAAAATCAAGACTTGACCATGCGCGTGGATGATAAGCATTATCATTAACTCAAAATGGATCAGGTCTTCCCGTGAGTCAATCGCGCTTCAACGACGTTTTCATTACCCAGCGAGTCTCCCTGCTGCGCACGCTGGAGCGAATGGTCAACAATCACAGCACCGCCGAAGACCTGTTGCAGGAGACCTACCTGCGAGTGACCCGCGCTCTCAGTGAGCGGGCCATCGATCATCTTGAACCGTTTGTCTTCCAGACTGCCCGCAATCTGGCACTGGACCATTTGCGTGCGCGACGCATCCATTCTAGGACCATGGTCGAGGACGTGCCCGTGGACGTGGTGCAAAGTGTTGCCGCCCCCGCCAGCAGCGCCGAAGACGCCGCCCATGCCGAACAATTGCTCGAGCGTCTGAACGTACGCCTCAGTCAACTCAGCCCTCGTCAGCAACAGATTTTCATCCTCAGCCGCCTGCACGGTCACAGTTATCTGGAGATTGCTGAAAAACTCGGCGTTTCGCTCAGCACCGTGCAGAAGGAACTGAAACTGATCATGACGATATGTATCGGCGTCGCCGAACGGTCAAGCGGCCACTGAGCCGGCTGCGGCTCGACGAGTCTGGTCATCAGGGCTACCCTTGCCGCTCTTTTCAGTTTCACTACAAAAACAGCCGTGCGTAGACACTGCCGAGGAAACACCGTGACGGACACCCACCGCTCCCCTTCGCCCTCACCGGCGCAGGCTACTGCAGACGCGATGGACCAGGCCCTGGACTGGCTGATCGTGCTGGACAGCCCGAGCGAAGAGCAGACGCGCCAGTTCCATGCATGGCTTGCGGCGGACCCGGCGCATGCCGACGCGTTCGCCAAGGCTCAGGCGATCTGGAACGGCCCGCACGTCACGCAATGCGCACAAAGCCTGGCTGCCCGCCCGGCAAAGGTCACGCTTTTGGCTCGCTTGCGCCCGCACTGGAAACCCTTGGCCACGGCGGCCGTGCTGATCCTCGGTCTGTTCAGCTTCAGCAATCTGCCCATGCGCCTGCAGGCCGATCACCTGACCGTGGTTGGCGAGCGCCAGCGCCTGCAACTGGAGGACGGCTCGAAAGTCCTGCTAAACACCAACTCGGCGTTTTCCAGCACCATCAACGACCAGCAACGCCAGGCACGTCTGTTTCAAGGCGAGGCATTTTTCGAGGTTCAGCCCCATCGTGATCGGCCGCTGGAAATCAACGCGGGCCTGGTTACCGCCAGCGTGCGCGATACGGCATTTGCCGTGCGCTACCTTGACGGCGTGACCCAGGTTCGCGTGCAGCGCGGTGATGTCGACTTGCGCGCCACCCATGACGACGCACGGGTTCGCCTGACCGCCGGAGAGAGCATCCGCATCGGCCCCAACGGCTTCGACCGCCCGGCCAAGCTGGATGCAGCCACCGACCTGGCCTGGGTCCAGGGGCGCCTGGTGTTTGAAAACTGCCCGCTGAACCAGGTGCTCGCTGAGCTGCGTCGTTACTATCCGGGCTGGATCATCAACAACAACGAGCAGTTGGCCGCGGTTGCCGTGACGGGAAATTATCGTCTCGATCAGCCGCTGGACGTGGTTCGCTCGCTGGCCCACATCACTTCCGCGCAACTGAAGGAATACCCGGCGCTGGTGATCTTGAACTGAATGAGAATTATTTTTACTCGATAGCCGTTCCCCGTACGTCTCGTTATAGCCAATGCAATTGATTCGCATCTAAACCTGCCAATCAGCACCTATAAAGATTCGTGCGACACGGAGCGCTATCGATGTCCTCTCGCCTTACCCGCCAATCCCCTTCACCTTCCCGTGTGCTGTCGCTGCTGACCGCCGCCATCCTGATGGCCGGCAGCGCCCCGCTGATGGCGGCTACTGCTACCGAACAGCAGACCCGCAAAATGGGCGACTACGCATTCACCATCGCGCCGCAATCACTGGTCTCGGCACTCAATGCCTTTACCGCCGTGACAGGCTGGCAGGTAGGCTTGCCGGCCGAGCTCGCGCAAGGGGTCGCTTCGCCGGGTGTGCGCGGGTCGTTGCCTGCGGACAAAGCCCTGGATCGCCTGTTGGTGGGGACCAACCTGAGTTATCGCA
The DNA here is from genome assembly GCF_004307605.1 of Pseudomonas sp. Sample_24. Lineage (NCBI taxonomy): Bacteria > Pseudomonadati > Pseudomonadota > Gammaproteobacteria > Pseudomonadales > Pseudomonadaceae > Pseudomonas > Pseudomonas sp. Sample_24. The sequence goes on along the minus strand of NZ_RCNW01000336.1, from coordinate 10,884 downwards.
AACTGGGTGACAACAACATCGTGCTGGAGCGTAGCACCACCGGCAGCGCGCTCAATCTGCAACAGACGACCATCAGCGCCACCCGCCAGGAGCAGTCGGTGGACAGCGTACCCAGCACGGTCACTGTCCACACGCGCGAAGAACTGGACCGCAACAACGTCAATACCATCAAGGATCTGGTGCGCTACGAGCCGGGCGTTTCGGTAGGCGGTGCCGGCACCCGCGGCGGAATCAGCGGCTTCAACATCCGCGGCATCGACGGTAACCGGGTTCTGACCCAGATTGACGGGGTCGAAGTCCCCAACGGTTTCTTCAACGGCCCCTATGCCAAGACCCAGCGCAACTACGTCGACCCGGAAATCGTCAAACGCGTCGAGATCCTCCGCGGCCCCGCTTCGGTGCTCTACGGCAGCAACGCCATCGGCGGCGCGGTCAGCTACTTCACCCTCGATCCGGACGACATCATCAAGCCCGGCCAGGATGTTGGCGCACGCTTGAAGACCGGCTACAGCTCCGCTGACGAGAGCTGGCTGAAATCCGCCACCGTGGCCGGTCGTGCCGATCAATTCGACGGCCTGCTGCATTACAGCCAGCGCGACGGTCACGAAACCGAATCCTATGGCAACAACAACGGCACCGGTCTGAGCCGCACGGCGGCCAACCCGGAGGACGTACGCACCAGCAACGTCCTGGCCAAGGTCGGCTGGAATTACCAGGATGACGCACGCCTGGGCCTGACCTACGAGAAGTACAAGGACGATCGCGATAGCGACCAGAAAAGTGCCTATGGCGGTCCGTTCTTCGAGGGCGCCCCCACCATCCCGGCGAGCATTTTGCCTGGCGGCATGTACCAGTGGCGCACCGGTAACGACACGATCACCCGCGAGCGTTTTGGCCTGGAACACAGCTTCGCCCTGGACAGCCTGCTGACGGACAATATCAAGTGGAGCCTGAACCATCAGATTGCCAAGACTGACCAGAGCACCGACGAGTTCTATTTCCCGATCACTCGCCAGGTACTGCGAACCCGCGACACTCTCTACGAAGAAAAGCAGTGGGTGTTCGATTTGCAGCTGGATAAATCTTTCAGCATTGCCGACACCGAGCACTTGCTGACTTACGGCACCACCCTCAAGCAACAGAAAGTCACCGGCTCGCGCAGCGGTAACGGCACCTGCCTGGCGGTCGGTCGCGGCTGCACTGCCATTGGCGCCAGCAGCCCAGCGGACGTGCTGAAAAAATCCTCGGATTTCCCAGACCCGACCATCAACACCTACAGCGTGTTCGCCCAGGATCAGATCAGCTGGAACAAGTGGACCTTCCTGCCGGGCTTGCGCTACGACTACACCGAACTCAAGCCGGATATCACCGACGAATTCCTCAACACCGTTTCGGCTGACGGTCGCGGCACCGTCAGCGACGAAAACAAGACCTGGCACAAAGTCTCGCCCAAGTTCGGCCTGACCTACGCCCTGACCGATCACTACACCTGGTACGGCCAGTACGCCGAAGGCTTCCGCACCCCGACCGCGAAGGCTTTGTACGGGCGTTTCGATAACACCGCGGCGGGTTACAGCGTGGAACCCAACCCGGACCTGGAACCGGAAAAAAGCCAAAGCTACGAGACGGGCCTGCGGGGCAACTTCGAGCAGGGCTCATTCGAAATGGCGGTGTTCTACAACAAGTACCGCGACTTCATCAACGAAGACGCTGTCACTCCGGGTTATGACCAACCGACCTTCCAGAGCGCCAACATCAAGCACGCCACCATCAAGGGCGCGGAAATCAAGGGTCGCCTGAACCTCGATACCTTGGGTGCGCCACAAGGTCTCTATACCCAGGGCTCGGTGGCCTACGCCTACGGTCGCAACAACGACAATGGCGAGCCGATCAACAGCGTCAACCCGCTGACCGGCGTGTTTGGTCTGGGTTACGACCAGGACAACTACGGCAGCTTGCTCAGCTGGACCCTGGTGAAAAAGAAGGACCGCGTCGACGACAGCAACTTCAAGTCGCCGGACGGCGTCAGCAGCCAGTTCAAGACGCCGGGCTTCGGCATCCTCGACCTGACCGGGTTCTACAAAGTGACCAACGACGTCACCCTCAGCGGCGGCATCTACAACCTGACCGACAAGAAGTACTGGCTGTGGGATGACGTGCGCGGCTACGACAGCGTCGGCGAAGCCTCGGTGACCCAACCGGCCAACCTTGATCGCCTGACCCAGCCGGGTCGCAATTTCGCCATCAACCTGATCTGGGATATCTGACTGGCCTCACCTCTCTGCGCGGCTTCACAGGGCTGCGCAGTGAGGTTTTTTTACTGCCTGGCCCAAGCTGATTCGTCTCGTTAACAAGCGTTTCTTTTTCTTCCAAAGGATTTGTCATGACCACTCAGGACACCGTTCAATCCCCGAGCCTGCGTTCCCAACGCCTGAACCAGATCACCCACGAGCCCCACACCAGACTCGATGCCCTGGTCAAAGCCCACGCGCCTTTTGAATCCAGGGCCAGCTTCGCCCGCTTCGTGGTGGCGCAGTACCTGTTCCAGTCGGAACTGGTGTCGCTGTACAACGATGCTCAACTGATCGCCATCGTCCCGGACCTCTGCGCTCGCTGCCGCGCCGAAGCGGCCAAGGCCGACCTGGCGGACCTGGACACCGACGTTCCGGCGCCGGTCGCCGGTGCGGTGAACAACCCAGGCAAGGCCCAAGCGCTGGGCTGGCTGTTCGTTTCCGAAGGCTCGAAGCTGGGTGCGGCGTTCCTGATCAAGCGTGCCGTGGGCCTGGGTTTGAGCGAAACCTTTGGTGCGCGGCACTTGGGCGAGCCGGCCGGTGGTCGTGCGCAAGGCTGGAAGAGCTTCGTCAAAACCCTCGATGGACTGTCGCTCAGCGCAGAAGAAGAAGCCGAACTGGATAAAGGCGCCATCGATGCGTTCAATCGGTTCACGGTGTTGCTGGAACAGGCTTACGCCACCACCCCGGAAATCGCCTGACTGTATAAAAATCCTGTGGGAGCGGGCTTGCCCGCGATGGCGGCTTCACATCCAATAGAGATGCTGAATTGGAAATTGCTATCGCGGGCGAGCCCGCTCCCACAGGGACCGAGCAACTTCCCCAGATCCTGATCTAGCCTCGATACCTGCCGTGAGCCCATGCCCGCCTCCTCAAAACTAACCCGCGTTCTCTTCGGCCTGCTGGCCTACGTCAGCCTGGGTATCGGCCTGATCGCCATCGTCATTCCCGGCCTGCCGACCACCGAATTCATCCTGCTGGCCGCCTGGGCCGCCACTAAAAGTTCGCCACGCCTGAGTGCCTGGCTGGAAAGTCATCGATTGTTCGGTCCCATCCTCAGCAATTGGCGCAACGGTAGAATCATCGCGCGCCGGGCCAAAGTCAGCGCCACGGTCAGCATGCTGTTATGTGCCGGTCTCATGCTGGTAATGCTCGACCATGGCTGGCCGATTTATCTGGCGATCGCCGGGATGGGGTTGGGCAATCTGTGGATCTGGTCGCGGCCTGAATCGCCGACGCGACGCACCTGAATGCACCGCGATTTTTCCTGTTTTTGAGCCTGCTTTCGGCACATTTTCCCGCGCAAACGTTCAACCATGACCGTTCGTCGGCATGCTGCTCATGCAATCTCGGCTTCGCGCCGATGTGGATGGAATGGCGCTAAATGGATTTGGCGGATCGAGCCGCTCCGGCTCACAGCCAACTATTCATCCATTCGCGAGCTCGCCCCATGTTCGACTCACTGTCCATCCGCCTGAAAATTGTCCTGCTCTCCGGCCTCTGCCTGCTCGGCGTCGTCGCGTTGATCGTGGGCATGAACTTCTATCAGACCAATCAGAACGATGAACTGGTCAGCGACTCCAGCAGCAGAATGCTCACCGCCAGCGTGCAGGACTTGCTGCAGGCCAAGGCCGCCGAGCAAGCGGTTCGGGTGCAGAAGACGTTCGGTGAAACCCTGACGGTAGTGACCGCGTTGGCGGATCAGATCAACGACATGCGCAACCTCGCCGCCAAGCGCTCGCTCGAGCCCGGTGCCCTGCGCGAAGAGTTGAACCAGAGCTTGAAGACCGCATTCGAGCGCAACAGCAAAGTGCTGGGGATCTGGCTGGCGTTCGAACCCAACGGCCTCGACGGCAAGGACAGCGAGTTCGCCAATGATGCCGCCCGACAGTCCAACGAGGCGGGTCGCTTCGCTACGTACTGGAGCCGCGCCGGGGGTGAAGCGCTCAATACCATCATGGTCGAAGAGGACATGACCAAGACCACGCTTAACCTCAGCGGCACGCCCTACAACATCTGGTACACCTGCCCGCGGGACAGCAAGCGCACCTGCCTGCTCGACCCGTACGCCGATACGGTCGGTGGCAAGGAAGTGTTGATGACCACCATTTCCGTTCCGCTGCTGGTTGAGGGCAAAGCCATCGGCGTAGTCGGTATCGACATCGCGCTCGACGCCCTGCAAGCTGCGGCGGTCGATTCCCAGCGTGAACTGTTCAACAGCGCCGGGCACATGCTGATTGTCTCCGGCACGGGCGTCATGGCGGCCTACAGCGTCGACGCCAGCAAAGTCGGCAAAAGCATCGGCGATACCCTCGGCGCAGATGGCAAGGACGTCTTGCAACTGCTCGGCGCCGGCACCGCGAAAATTCTCCAGCAGGGTGACCTGATCCGCGCGGTGTACCCGGTCAGCCCGATTGCCGATTCCAAAGCCTGGGGCGTGGTCATCGACCTGCCCAGGCAAGTGCTGCTGGCGGATTCGGTGAAGCTGCAATCGGTGCTCGACGACGCCCAGCAAACTGGCACGATCAAAGCCATTGTGGTGGCGATCATTGCCGGCCTGATCGGCTTGCTGCTGATGTGGCTCACCGCTTCGGGCGTGACCCGGCCGATCAACAGCGTGGCCGACATGCTCAAGGCGATCGCCAGTGGCGACGGCGACCTGACCCAGCGTCTGCACTACAGCAAGAAGGATGAATTGGGCGAGCTGGTCAGTTGGTTCAACCGGTTCCTCGACAAGCTGCAACCGACCATCGCGCAGATCAAGCAAAGCATCACTGACGCTCGCGGCACCGCTGACCAGTCTTCGGAAATCGCCCGTCAAACCAGCGAAGGCATGCAGGTGCAGTTCCGCGAAATCGACCAGGTCGCCACCGCTTCCAATGAGATGAGTGCCACCGCCCACGACGTCGCCAACAGTGCGTCGAATGCGGCAAGCGCCGCCAAAGGCGCCGATCAATCGGCCCGCGATGGCATGCAGATCATCGAGCGCAGCACCCGCGACATCAATCAATTGGCTGATGAAGTCAGCAAGGCCGTGACCGAGGTCGAGGCACTGGCGGTCAACAGCGAGCAGATCGGTTCGGTGCTGGAGGTAATCCGCAGCATCGCCGAGCAAACCAACCTGCTGGCGCTCAACGCGGCGATCGAAGCCGCGCGTGCCGGCGAGAGTGGTCGTGGTTTTGCGGTGGTGGCCGACGAAGTGCGCAACCTGGCCAAACGCACCCAGGACTCGGTGGAAGAAATTCGCCTGGTGATCGAGCGTATCCAGAGCGGCACACGCGGCGTGGTTGCCACCATGCATTCAAGCCAGACCCAGGCCCACAGCAACGCCGGACAAATCCAGCAAGCGGTGCAGGCCTTGAGCAAAATCAGCGACGCAGTCACCGTGATCAGCGACATGAACCTGCAAATCGCCAGCGCCGCGGAACAGCAAAGCGCCGTAGCCGAAGAGGTCAACCGCAACGTCTCGGCGATCCGCACCGTCACCGAAACCCTGACCGGCCAGGCTACCGAATCGGCGCATATCAGCAGCCAACTCAACAGCCTGACGACCCAGCAAATGAAGTTGATGGATCAGTTCCGCGTTTAAAAACGCACCCGGCAGGAGCAAAGCTTGCTCGCGATAGCGCAGGGTCAGACACTGCATAGCTGACTGTCACGCCGCCATCGCGAGCAAGCTCAGCTCCTGCATGGGGTTTTCATCTATCTATGCTCGGCCTCTCGTTGGGCAAGCCCTTCGATGCGAGCGGGCTCACTCCCGCAGGTTGATGCATTCCATGCAGGAGTGCTCACAACCTCAACACCCCGCTGTACAGCCCATAGGCTGCCAACCCGGCGCCGCAAATGACACAGGTGAATATGCCCTTCTCGACCGGTGTGAACAGCGGTTTACCCTGTTCACGCCTGGCCTTGGCGAACAGGATCACGCCCGGCGCATACAGCAAGGCCGAGAGCAGCAAATACTTCAAACCACCGGCGTACAACAACCACACCGCGTAACTCAGGGCCACGCCGCCGATCAACAGATCCTTGGTCCGTTCTGCCGAAGCGTGCTCATAGGTTTCACCGCGCCCGCTCAACAACACCGCATAGGCCGCCGACCACAGATACGGCACCAGAATCATCGACGAGGCCAGGTAAATAAGGCTGGTGTAGGTGCCGGCGGAAAACAGCGTGATCAGCAGGAACAGCTGAATCATCACGTTGGTCAGCCATAGCGCATTGACCGGCACATGATTGGCGTTTTCCTTGGTCAGGAACGCCGGCATGGTCTTGTCTTTCGCCGTGGCGAACAGGATCTCGGCACACAGCAGCGCCCAGGAGAGCAACGCGCCCAGCAGTGAAATCGCCAGCCCCACGCTGATCAGCAACGCGCCCCAAGGGCCGACGATATGCTCCAGCACCGACGCCAGCGACGGGTTCTGCAAGGTGGCCAACTCCGGTTGGCTCATGATGCCCAGCGACAACACGTTGACCAGCACCAGTAACGCCAACACACCGAGAAAACCAATGACCGTGGCCCGCCCCACATCCGAACGTTTCTCCGCCCGCGCCGAATAGACACTGGCGCCTTCGATACCGATGAACACAAAGACAGTGACCAGCATCATGTTGCGCACCTGGTCCATCACGCTACCGAAACTCGGGTTGCTGCGCCCCCAGATGTCACGGGTAAACACATCGGCCTTGAACGCCACCGCAGCAATCACGATGAACAGGATCAACGGCACGATCTTGGCCACCGTGGTCAGCAGGTTGATGAACGCCGCCTCTTTGATTCCGCGCATCACCACAAAATGCACCGTCCACAACAGCACCGAGGCACAGGCAATGGCAATCGGCGTATTGCCCTCGCCGAAAACCGGAAAGAAAAACCCCAGCGTGCTGAAGAGCAAAACGAAGTAGCCGACGTTGCCCAGCCAGGCGCTGATCCAGTAACCCCATGCTGAGGAAAACCCCATGTAATCGCCAAAGCCGGCCTTGGCGTAGGCGTACACCCCCGAGTCCAGCTCCGGTTTGCGATTGGCCAGGGTCTGGAACACAAACGCCAGGGTCAGCATGCCGACGGCGGTGATTGCCCAACCAATCAATATCGCACCGGCATCGGCTTTGGCGGCCATGTTCTGCGGCAGGGAAAATATTCCACCGCCAATCATCGAGCCCACGACCAGAGCGATCAGCGCGCTCAGGCGAAGCTTTTGCTGGGTTTGCGACATTGTTGCGCCTCCAATGGCTCGGAAAATACCGGGTTATCTTCTTATTATCTAATTGGGTAGAGCGTAATAACCTTTATTCGATAACGCCAATTTACGACTCTTACTGAGCGCTTATAGATTTACCCTTTTTTATAGCGATTCGCTTTAACCGTGCCCCTCAATAAAACTATTTGCTACTGAATTTACCTCCGCAAAGTTTGCGTCCGCCTAAAAACGAACTAGCGTCATAAAGCAGCAACACGATCCGTTAAATACTTAAAACACGACGCCTCTAGGACAGGCTTTTCAGAATGCTGACTTGTGCCTGCGAATATTTGGTGAGCTTTTATCCACAATGTGAGCATGCACTGATCCATGTCAGCTGATTGAGTTGTAAACAGAACCAAGCTGTTAACCCTCTTCATCTGCAATGGAGTCATGCAATGTCTGAAACCCCTGGAAAACTTCGACTGGGAGCACTGGTTGCCCTGGTAGTTGGTTCAATGATAGGTGGAGGGATTTTTTCTTTGCCACAGAACATGGCCGCCAGTGCTGACGTCGGCGCCATTCTGATTGGCTGGGCCATCACCGCCGTGGGTATGCTGACGCTCGCTTTTGTGTTCCAGACCCTGGCCAACCGCAAGCCTGACCTCGACGGTGGTGTCTACGCCTACGCCAAGGCCGGCTTCGGCGACTACATGGGCTTTTCTTCCGCCTGGGGCTACTGGATCAGCGCCTGGCTGGGCAACGTCGGCTATTTCGTCCTGCTGTTCAGCACCCTGGGTTACTTCTTCCCGGTCTTCGGTGAGGGCAACACGGTGGCTGCAGTGATTGGCGCCTCTGTCCTGCTCTGGGCCGTCCATCTGCTGGTGCTGCGCGGGATCAAGGAAGCCGCCTTCATCAACCTGGTGACCACCGTAGCCAAGATTGTGCCGCTGCTGTTGTTCATCCTGATTGCGGTGTTCGCGTTCAAACTGGACATCTTCACCGCCGACATCTGGGGCATGAAGAACCCCGACCTGGGCAGCGTGATGGATCAGGTACGCAACATGATGCTGGTCACCGTCTGGGTGTTCATCGGCATTGAAGGTGCGAGCATTTTCTCGGCGCGTGCGGAAAAACGCAGTGATGTGGGTAAGGCCACGGTGATCGGCTTTATTTCCGTACTGCTCATTCTGGTGCTGGTGAACGTGCTGTCGCTGGGCATCCTGACTCAACCGGAACTGGCCAAGCTGCAGAACCCGTCGATGGCCGCCGTGCTCGAGCATGTGGTGGGTAAATGGGGGGCGGTACTGATCAGTGTCGGCCTGATCATTTCCCTGCTTGGTGCGCTGTTGTCATGGGTGCTGCTGTGTGCGGAGATCATGTTCGCCGCCGCGAAGGACCACACCATGCCGGCCTTCCTGCGCAAGGAAAACGCCAATCAGGTGCCGGTCAATGCGCTGTGGCTGACCAACGCCATGGTTCAGGTGTTCCTGATCATCACACTGTTCTCGGCCAGCACTTACCTGTCGCTGATCTACCTCGCCACCTCGATGATTCTGGTGCCATACCTGTGGTCGGCCGCCTATGCCCTGCTGTTGGCGGTACGCGGCGAAACCTATGAAGGCGCGGCGGGTGAACGGCAGAAGGATCTGATCATCGGCGCCATCGCGTTGATTTACGCGGTCTGGCTGCTCTATGCCGGCGGTATCAAGTACCTGCTGCTCTCGGCCCTGCTCTACGCACCCGGCGCCATCCTGTTCGCCAAGGCCAAGCTGGAACTCGACAAACCGGTGTTCACCAACGTCGAGAAACTGATTTTCGCCGCGGTGGTCGTGGGCGCGCTGGTAGCGGCCTACGGTCTCTATGACGGCTTTCTGACCCTGTAATTTGTAGCTGGAGGATCACTGAAATGACCACGGAAAAAGTTAAGTACGGCGTCCATTCCGAAGCCGGCAAATTGCGCAAAGTCATGGTTTGCTCCCCCGGGCTTGCCCACCAGCGTTTGACCCCGAACAACTGCGACGAACTGCTGTTCGACGACGTACTGTGGGTGGCTCAGGCCAAGCGCGACCATTTCGATTTCGTCACCAAGATGCGTGAGCGCAATGTCGATGTGCTGGAAATGCACAACTTGTTGACCGACATCGTCGCCATCCCCGAAGCCCTGGACTGGATTCTGCAACGCAAGATCACCGCCGATTCGGTGGGTCTGGGCTTGATCAATGAAACGAGTTCATGGCTGCGCAGCCTGGAGCCGCGCAAGATCGCCGAGTTCCTGATTGGCGGGGTCTCTGCCGATGACCTGCCGGACAGTTTCGGCGGCAAGACCATCCAGATGTTCCGTGAATTCCTCGGCCACTCCAGCTTCATCCTGCCGCCGCTGCCCAACACCCAGTTCACCCGCGACACCACCTGCTGGATCTACGGTGGCGTCACCCTCAACCCTATGTACTGGCCGGCGCGTCGCCAGGAAACCCTGTTGACCACCGCCATCTACAAATTCCATCCGCAGTTCACCAACGCCGAATTCGAAATCTGGTATGGCGACCCGGACAAGGACCACGGCAGTTCCACCCTCGAAGGCGGCGACGTGATGCCGATCGGCAACGGCGTGGTGTTGATCGGCATGGGCGAACGCTCATCCCGCCAGGCCATCGGCCAACTGGCGGTCAACCTGTTCAAGAACAAAGCCGTCGAGAAGGTCATCGTCGCCGGCCTGCCGAAATCCCGCGCGGCGATGCACCTGGACACCGTGTTCAGTTTCTGCGACCGCGATGTGGTGACGATCTTCCCGGAAGTGGTGAACCAGATTGTTGCCTTCACCCTTCGCCCCGACGAAAGCAAACCGGGCGGCATCGACATCCGTCGCGAAGAAACCAACTTCCTCGACACCGTGGCCAAGGCCCTCAACCTCAAGGCCCTGCGCGTCGTCGAAACCGGCGGCAACAGCTTCGCCGCCGAACGCGAGCAATGGGATGACGGCAACAACGTGGTGGCCGTGGAACCGGGGGTGGTCATCGGCTACGACCGCAATACCTACACCAATACTCTGCTGCGCAAGGCCGGGGTGGAAGTGATCACCATCAGCGCCGGCGAACTCGGACGCGGTCGCGGCGGCGGCCACTGCATGACCTGCCCGATCATCCGCGATCCGATCGACTACTAACCTATTAACTTCGGCCCGCACTTACCGAGTGTGGGCCGAAGGGATAACCGACACCTTAGGAGATCCAAAATGGCGTTCAATATTCATAACCGCAATCTGCTGAGCCTGGAACACCACACCCCTCGCGAATTGCGTTACCTGCTCGACCTGTCCCGCGACCTCAAGCGCGCCAAATACACCGGCACCGAACAGCAGCACCTCAAGGGCAACAACATCGCGCTGATCTTCGAAAAAACCTCGACCCGCA
>NZ_RCNW01000461.1:1192-5462 GCF_004307605.1 Pseudomonas sp. Sample_24 | reverse complement strand
GGCTTTTGCGGCACGGTCGGGCCAGCGCTGACGATGACCATTTTGTCCGTGCTCAAGTGTTTGTTCATGGCCGCTTTGACTTGCTCGACGGTCAGGTTCTGCGACTGTTGCATGAAGTCTTCCAGGTGGCTCAGCGGCAAGTCATAGAAGCCAATGGCACCCAGTTGACCGACGATGTCGGCGTTGCTGGCGGTGGACAGCGGGAAGCTGCCGGCCAGTTCACGCTTGGCGTCGTCGAGTTCTTTCTCGGTCGGACCGGTTGCAAGGTAGTCCGCGAGGACGTCCTGCACCAGTTTCAGAGTGCCTTCGCTCATTTCGGCGCGGGTCTGCACGTTGATCATGAACGGGCCACGCGCCTGCATCGGGCTGAAGCCCGAATATATGCCATAGGCCAGGCCGCGCTTCTCGCGCACTTCGCTCATCAGTCGAGTACCGAAACCGCCACCACCGAGGATCTGGTTGCCCATGGACAGTGCGGCGTAGTCCGGATCATCACGATCGATGCCCAGTTGCGCAAGCATCAGGTTGGTCTGTTTGGACGGGAACTCGATGTGGCCGATGCTGGCCTTGGGTTCGGTCGGTTGGGCGATTTTCGGCAGGGCCGGACCTTTGGGCAGGTCGCTGGACACCTGCGCGGCCATGGCCTCGGCTTCGGCGCGGGACAGATCGCCAACCAGTGCGATGACTACGTTGCCCGCGGCATAGGCTTTTTCGTGGAAAGCGCGCAGTTGCGCGAGGGTCACCTCGGGAATGGACTTTGCCGTGCCATCACTGGCGTGCGCATAGGGGTGATCGCCGTACAAGCGGTTCATCAACTCCAGGCTGGCCAGTTTGCCGGGGTTCTGTTTCTGGTATTCGAAGCCGGCGAGCAACTGGTTCTTGATGCGGGTAAATGAGTCGGCCGGAAAGGTTGGCTTGCCGACGACTTGCGCAAACAGCTGCAAGGCCGGTTCACGTTTGTCCGTTGCACTGAGGCTGCGCAGCGATGCAACCGCCATGTCTTTGTAAGCGCCATTGCCGAAATCGGCTCCCAGACCCTCGAAACCCTGGGCGATGGCGCTGACGTCTTTGCCGGCCACACCCTCGTTGAGCATGGCGTTGGTCAGCACGGCCAGGCCGGGTGCGCTGCCATCCTGGCTGCTGCCGGCGGCGAAGATCAGGCGCATATCGAACATCGGCAGTTCACGGGCTTCGACGAACAACACCTTGGCGCCTTCGGCGGTGTTCCAGGTCTGCACGTCGAGTTTGCGGCGGCTCGGTGCCTTGCCGTTGAGTTCGGTCAGCGATTGCAGCTTCTGGCTGGCCTTGGCCTTGTCCAGGGCTTCGCTGGCATTGGATTCGTCGGTTTTCGAAAAATAGAACGCGGCAGAGCCGATCAGCGCGACGGCGATCAGGCCGAACAGGGCCAGGCGCGGTTTTTTACGCTCACTCATGAGTCGTCTCCTCTGGCAGAACATGGGCGACGCTGAGACGTTCGCGGGTGAAATACAGCTTGGCGGCATTCTGGATATCTTGCGGGGTCACGCTTTCCAGATCGGCGAGCTCGGTATCCATCAGTTTCCAGGACAGCCCGACCGTTTCCAGTTGGCCAATGGCCGTGGCCTGGCTGGTGATCGAGTCGCGCTCGTAAACCAGGCCGGCGATGACCTGTGCCCGCACACGCTCCAGTTCTTCAGTGGTCGGCGCAGTGGTTTTCAGCTGTTCAAGCAGCTTCCACAAACCGGCTTCGGCCTGGGCAATGGTCTTGTTTTTCTGGCTGTTGGGCGTTGCCGACAGCGTGAACAGGCTATCGCCGCGGGTGTAGGCGTCGTAGCTCGACGAGCCGCCGGACACCAACTCTTCGCCGCGCTCCAGTTGGGTCGGGATACGTGCGCTGTAGCCGCCATCGAGCAGCGCGGAAATCAGGCGCAAGGCGTTCACCGAGCGTTTGTCTTCGGCGGTGGCGATACTCGGCACGTTGAATGCCAGCATCAGGCTGGGCAATTGGGTCTTCACGTGCAAGGTGATCTGGCGCTCGCCGGGTTCGGCCAGTTCCAGCGGTTTTTTCGCGGCAGGCACGTCACGCTTGGCGATCGGGCCGAAATAGCGTTGGGCCAGGGTTTTGACTTCTTCGGGTGTCACGTCGCCAACCACCACCAGCGTGGCGTTGTTCGGCACGTACCAGGATTCATACCAGTGGCGCAGCTCTTCGACTTTCATGCGCTCCAGGTCTGCCATCCAGCCGATGGTCGGCGTGTGATAGCCGCTGGCCGGGTAGGCCATGGCCTTGAAACGTTCGTAAGCCTTGGACATCGGTTTGTCGTCGGTACGCAGGCGGCGTTCTTCCTTGATGACTTCGATCTCGCGGGCGAACTCGTCCGGTGGCAGGCGCAAGCTGGCCATCCGGTCGGCTTCCAGTTCGAAAGCCACGCCCAGGCGGTCGCGGGCCAGCACCTGGTAGTAGGCGGTGAAATCGTCGCTGGTGAAGGCGTTCTCTTCGGCGCCGAGGTCGCGCAGGATCAACGACGCTTCGCCAGGGCCGACTTTCTCGCTACCCTTGAACATCATGTGCTCCAGGGCATGGGACAGGCCGGTCTGACCCGGTGTCTCGTAGCTGGAGCCGACCTTGTACCAGACTTGGGAAACCACCACCGGCGCACGATGGTCTTCGCGCACGACGACCTTCAAGCCGTTGTCGAGGGTGAACTCGTGGGTGGGTTGCGGGTCGGCAGCCAGGGCCGAGAGGGGCAGACAAACTGTGCTGAGCAGCAGGCCTGCGGCGCGGCGGGCTAGAGCATTCATTCGTGTTTAAACCTGTTGGGCTGCCCGCTAGGTCTTAGCGTCGGCGGGCGAGAGGGTGCTAGGATACTGATCCGTTTTACTGGCGGCCACGCCTATCAGACCTTTGTGTGTGATCAGGTTGTTTGGGTTTGCGGCAGAAAGCTATGGTTTATCAACTAAACTCTGCGTTTTCGCCGATTATTACGCTTCAGTCCTTCGTGAAGTCGTTTTTTGCAAGGTGCCCGATTGCACCTCGACAAAATGTTGCGCGTGAACAAGCTGTAGCAATCGCAGTCTGTTCTGCATCGAATATTTATTTGCCGGGGCGCCCGTTGGCGCGTCGCTACCGTGAGATAGCCGTCCTCCATGTTTGGTTCCAACGACGACAAGAAGACCCCAGCTACGGCTGGCGAAAAGAAAAGCCTGTTCGGATGGCTGCGCAAAAAACCGCAGGAATCCGTCGTCGAACAGCCACAACCACTCCCTGAACCCACACCTGCGCCGGTAATAGAAGAAGCATCAGCGCCGGTCGTCCTGCCAATCGCCGAGCCGGTGCTGCAACCGACCGTCGAACCTGAACCGCAAATCGTTGCCGAACTGCCGCTGACCCCGGCCGCAGAACCCTGGCTGACCTTGCCCGTGGCGGAAGAGCCGGTGGCGTTGGTCGAAGACGAGCTGGCGCCCCATGTAACGCCGCCGATTCCTGCTCCAAGTGCCTTTGCCCCTGAGCCAGTGCCGGTTGTCGCACCGGTCGTTGAAGCGGTCCCGGAACCGGTGGCACCGGTTGTCCAGATGCCTGAGCCCGAACCTGCACCTGCACCTGTCATCGAGCCGGTGGCCGTTGCCCCGGTTGAAGTTCCGGTCGAGCCTGTACGCAGCGAAGAAACCAAAGCCGGTTTTTTTGCCCGACTCAAGCAAGGCTTGTCCAAGACCAGTGCCAGCATCGGCGAAGGCATGGCCAGCCTGTTCCTGGGCAAGAAAGCCATCGATGACGAACTGCTCGATGACCTGGAAACCCGTCTGCTGACCGCCGACGTTGGGGTAGAGGCCACTTCGGTGATCATCCAGCGCCTGACGCAGAAGGTCGCGCGCAAAGAGTTGGCCGATGCCGACGCCCTCTACAAGTCCCTGCAAGCCGAATTGGCGGCGATGCTCAAGCCGGTCGAACAACCGCTGAAAATCGCCTCGCAGAACAAGCCGTTCGTGATCCTGGTGGTGGGCGTCAACGGTGCCGGCAAAACCACGACCATCGGCAAACTGGCGAAGAAACTGCAACTGGAAGGCAAGAAAGTCATGCTCGCCGCCGGTGACACCTTCCGTGCGGCGGCGGTGGAGCAATTGCAGGTCTGGGGTGAGCGCAACAAAATCCCGGTCATTGCCCAGCACACAGGCGCGGATTCGGCTTCGGTCATCTTCGATGCCGTGCAAGCCGCCAAGGCCCGTGGCATCGATGTTCTGATCGCCGACACCGCCGGTCGCCTGCACACCAAAGACAACCTGATGGAAGAGC
>NZ_RCNW01000461.1:0-1092 GCF_004307605.1 Pseudomonas sp. Sample_24 | reverse complement strand
CTGATCGCCGACACCGCCGGTCGCCTGCACACCAAAGACAACCTGATGGAAGAGCTGAAAAAGGTCCGCCGGGTGATCGGCAAGCTCGACGCCGACGCGCCACATGAGGTGCTGCTGGTACTCGATGCCGGCACCGGCCAGAACGCTATCAATCAGGCCAAGCAATTCAACCAGACCGTCGAACTGACCGGCCTGGCGCTGACCAAGCTTGACGGGACCGCCAAGGGCGGGGTGATTTTTGCCCTGGCCAAGCAGTTCGGCCTGCCGATCCGCTACATCGGTGTCGGTGAAGGCATCGACGATTTGCGCACTTTTGAAGCTGAACCCTTTGTCCAGGCACTCTTTGCCGAACGGGAGCGTTCATGATTCGTTTCGAACAGGTCGGTAAACGCTACCCGAATGGTCACGTCGGCTTGCATGAGCTGAGCTTTCGAGTCCGTCGCGGCGAGTTTCTGTTTGTCACCGGCCATTCCGGTGCCGGTAAAAGTACGCTGTTGCGGCTGTTGCTCGCGATGGAGCGTCCCACCAGCGGCAAACTGCTGCTCGCCGGGCAGGACCTGAGCACCATCAGCAACGCACAGATCCCATTCCTGCGCCGGCAGATCGGCGTGGTGTTCCAGAACCATCAGTTGCTGTTCGATCGCACGGTGTTCAACAACGTCGCATTGCCGTTGCAGATCCTGGGTTTGTCCAAGGCGGAAATCGCCAAGCGCGTGGACTCGGCGCTGGAACGTGTGGCGCTGTCGGACAAGACCGATTTGTATCCCGGCGACCTGTCCACCGGTCAGCAACAGCGCGTCGGCATCGCCCGCGCCATCGTCCATCGCCCGGCCTTGCTGCTGGCGGACGAACCGACCGGTAACCTCGACCCGCGTCTGGCGGCAGAAATCATGGGGGTGTTCGAAGACATCAACCGCCTGGGCACCAGCGTGCTGATCGCCAGTCACGACCTGGCCCTGATCGCGCGCATGCGCCACCGTATGCTGACGTTGCAACGCGGCCGATTGATTGGCGACGGGGAGGCCGGCGTATGAGTGCGACACGCAGTCCGAAGGTTTCCGAGCGCGTGGCCCCGAAGGCCGCCGATCCGCA
>NZ_RCNW01000275.1:0-5495 GCF_004307605.1 Pseudomonas sp. Sample_24 | reverse complement strand
ACCCAAGCATCCAGTCCGCTGAATAAATCGATCATGAAGGTTTTCTGACCCGGTCATAAGGGGGGCGGGATTATGCCAGAAAAGCGTGCCAATCAATGCACTAGCTGCTCGTTGGTAACATTCTTCAACGAATTAATTTGAGCCGCAGTCCTGCGTGTCGGTGATTTTACGGGCCTTGCAAGTCATTGAATTTATTTGAAAACACCCATGGCAAAAGGGTTTCGCGCGCTCGGAGGAGGGGCCTGAACGCTTGTGTGAAATTTCTGAGAAGAGGGTCGGATATGCGCCCTTTACCTTTTCGGATGAGCAAGGTGGCCGCTGCCCGCTTGTAGCGGGCGCAAAAGGCAACATCCATGCATCCCGCTTTTAACGGGGGCAATCGCAGACCCTTGTAAGGATTAAAGCCGGGACCATCAAGGCTCTTCGGCTTTGAGTTCCTTTTCCATTTTTTCAAGTTCTTGCTTGAAAACCTGATCCTGAACGGTGGCGCGTTTACGCCAGGGTTTGCGCTCCGGTTCGGGTTGGGCGGCGTAGGTGGTGACTTCCCCGCCGTAAACTTCCTTGTAACGTTGTTCCTGGCGCTCAAGTTCCGCGCGCAGTTCGTCTTTCGTCACAGTGCTACCTGATTGAGTTGAGATAAATTCTGGTGAAACGCGCTGCATCCAATGTATCGATCATTCTCGACGCATCGACAAGGCCGGTGAGGGCATTGTTTTACGGCAGGGCGATCAATACGTCCATGTTGCAGGCGACCACGGCACCAGAGATAAATAGCTGACGCAGCATCAGCTTCCTGTTTTCAGCGAGCGCGTTGACGATGCAATGCAGTCAGCGTCGGGCGCTTGCCGGGGGCGGCAGCGATGGAACATCGCGCCACCTTGTAGCGGAGTCGGCAAGTAGAAAACCGTCTGGCTACTGATTTGCATTATAGCGAGCGATTCACAGAACTCTATCTCTACAGAGTTAAAAGTAGGTCGCGATGTGTGATCGTTTTGTTACTCGTTACTTTCACGGCCAACTAGAGCGCTGAATGCTATCACTGTTCAGTGATAGCTTTCTGGCGCCATTAAGTCGAACAACTTTTTGGCAATTACATCGACCTTGGCAAGTCTGCATTGTCACCGTGGTGAATGCTTGAAACACGCTCTTTGATTGGCTCGGATGATGTACGGCGATTGCGATTATCGGTCAACGGTTCGATAATCGCCCAATCTGGAGCCGGCACGGCTTGTGCGCCGGACCGATAGCCACTTGTAATACACGCTGATCCGTGTGGGAAGAGAATCTGTAATGAACGATCAACTGCGCAATTCCTTTGCTTCTGTGGCACCGCCCATCGTCGCGTCGCCCGCCAAGCGAATCCAGGCACTCACAGGTGATCCGGACTTCATGACCTCGCTGGCGAGGGGGCTGGCTGTCGTGCAAGCGTTTCAGGAGCGCAAACGGCACCTGACCATTGCGCAGATCAGTCACCGCACGGAAATTCCCCGCGCTGCAGTAAGACGTTGCCTGCACACCCTGATCAAACTTGGCTACGCCACTACCGACGGCCGCACGTATTCCCTGCTGCCCAAAGTGCTGACCCTCGGCCATGCCTACGTATCCTCGACACCGCTGGCGGTGTCGGCCCAGCCGTATCTGGACCGCATGAGCGAGCAACTGCACGAAGCCTGCAACATGGCGACCCTGGAAGGTGACGACATTCTGTACATCGCCCGCTCGGCAACGACCCAGCGGCTGATTTCGGTCGATCTGTCGGTGGGTGGGCGCTTGCCGGCCTATTGCACGTCGATGGGCAGGATCCTGCTGGCGGCGCTGGATGACTCGTCCCTGGGTGAATACCTCGAGCACGCCGATTTGCAGGCCAAGACCAGTCGCACGATCCACACCCCAGAGGCATTGCTCGAATGCTTGAAGGAAGTCCGGCAGCAGGGCTGGTGCATCGTCGATCAGGAACTGGAGCAGGGGCTGCGCTCGATTGCGGTACCGGTGTACGACGCGTCCGGTCAAGTGGTGGCGGCCCTCAACGTCAGTACCCATGCGGGTCGGGTCAGCCGTAATGAGCTGGAACAACGCTTCCTCCCTGGTTTGTTAAGTGCCAGCCGCGATCTCAGCGCTCAACTGTTTGCCTAAGGTGTTCGATAATCGCACAGAGTTGCTTCGGGTGAATTGACGCTGTTTCCTCCGGATCATTAATGTCGCGGCTGCGCCAGCATTGGCTGGCTCCCCGTTCGACTGTGATCCACGGAATAAAAATAATGAACCAGCCTCAGTCTGCTGTAGGGAACTGCCTCGACGTGCAGTCCTTCATCAATGCTCAACCCATTTCGCGTTATCAGTGGCGAGTGGTGATTCTGTGTTTCCTGATTGTCTTCCTCGATGGCCTCGACACGGCGGCCATGGGTTTCATTGCGCCTGCGCTTTCTCAGGACTGGGGGATCGATCGCGCGAGTCTCGGCCCGGTGATGAGTGCCGCGCTCATCGGCATGGTCTTTGGCGCACTGGGTTCCGGCCCGCTGGCTGACCGCTTTGGACGAAAAGTCGTACTGGTCGGTGCAGTGCTGTTGTTCGGGGCGTTCAGCCTGGCCTCGGCTTACAGCACCAACGTCGAGCAACTGTTGGTGTTGCGCTTTCTGACCGGCTTGGGCCTGGGCGCCGGTATGCCCAACGCCACGACGCTGCTGTCGGAATACACCCCGGAGCGCAAGAAATCCCTGTTGGTGACCAGCATGTTCTGCGGTTTCAACCTGGGCATGGCCGGTGGCGGATTCATTTCCGCCAAGTTGATTCCGGCGTTCGGGTGGCACAGCCTGCTGCTGATCGGCGGGATTCTGCCGTTGATCCTCGCCGTCGTTTTGCTGTTCTGGTTGCCGGAATCGGCACGCTATCTGGTCGTGCGCAATCGCGGTACCGACAAGGTGCGCCAGGCGCTGGCGCCGATTGATCCGACTGTGGTGGCCCAGGCCTCCAGCTTCAGTGTGCCGGAACAGAAAACCGTGAAGGCGCGCAACGTGTTCGCGGTGATCTTCTCGGGCACCTACAGCGTTGGCACATTGTTGCTGTGGCTGACTTACTTTATGGGGCTGGTGATTGTTTACCTATTGACCAGTTGGCTGCCGACCCTCATGCGCGATAGCGGCGCGAGCATGGAACAGGCGGCATTCATCGGCGCATTGTTCCAGTTCGGTGGGGTATTGAGCGCGGTGGGCGTGGGTTGGGCGATGGATCGGTTCAATCCGCACAAGGTGATCGGTACTTTCTACCTGCTGGCCGGGGTATTTGCCTACGCGGTAGGGCAGAGCCTGGGCAACATCACGTTGCTGGCGACCCTGGTGCTGGTGGCGGGGATGTGTGTCAACGGCGCGCAATCGGCGATGCCATCGCTGGCCGCGCGCTTCTATCCGACTCAGGGACGTGCCACCGGTGTTTCGTGGATGCTGGGTATCGGCCGTTTCGGTGCGATCCTCGGAGCCTGGATGGGCGCCACGCTGTTGGGCCTGGGCTGGAACTTCGAGCAGGTGCTGACGGCGTTGGTGATTCCGGCAGCATTGGCGACCGCCGCGGTGGTGATCAAGGGTTTGGTCAGCCATGCGGATGCAACCTGATTTCAGGCGTCTGAATCTTCATCGTGGTTGATGGCATCTTCGCGGGCAAGCCTCGCTCCTACAGAGGCACCTGGATTTGTAGGGGCGAGTCTTGCCCGCGAAGCTTTCGGGTACCAATAGCCGGATAACAATGTGTTCGATAAGCGAACACTCAGTCGATTATCGGATTGTTTGACGTTTTTCACGGGCTTACTCTTCAGCCACTCCGGCGCTGCGCATCGGCGCCTTTTTTTCAAAGTCGGAAGGCTTTACCCATCTGAAGCACCTGGAGAAGCATGATGCGTGACGTTTACATCTGCGACGCGATTCGCACCCCCATCGGCCGTTTTGGTGGTGGTTTGTCTGCGGTTCGCGCCGACGACCTGGCCGCCGTGCCGCTCAAGGCCTTGATGGAGCGCAATCCATCGGTGGACTGGAATGCCGTCGACGAGGTGTTCCTCGGTTGCGCCAACCAGGCGGGTGAAGACAACCGCAACGTGGCGCGCATGGCGCTGCTGCTGGCCGGTTTGCCGCAGACCATTCCCGGCGTGACTCTCAATCGCCTGTGCGCCTCGGGCATGGACGCCATCGGCACGGCGTTCCGCGCCATCGCCAGCGGTGAAATGGAGCTGGCGATTGCCGGTGGCGTGGAGTCGATGTCCCGCGCGCCGTTCGTGATGGGCAAGGCGGACGCCGGGTTTTCGCGCAACATGAAACTGGAAGACACCACCATCGGCTGGCGTTTCATCAACCCACTGATGAAAGCCCAGTACGGTGTGGACGCGATGCCGCAGACCGCCGACAACGTTGCTGATGATTACAAGGTGTCCCGCGCCGATCAGGACGCATTCGCCTTGCGCAGTCAGCAACGCACCGCTGCCGCCCAGGCCGCAGGTTTTTTCGCCGAAGAAATCGTCGAAGTGCGCATTGCCCACAAGAAGGGTGAAACCATCGTCAGCCAGGACGAACATCCTCGCGCCGACACCACCCTGGAAGCCCTGGCCAAACTCAAACCGGTCAACGGTCCCGACAAAACCGTCACAGCCGGCAATGCCTCGGGCGTGAACGACGGCGCCGCGGCGCTGATCCTCGCCTCGGCCGAAGCGGTGAAAAAACACGGTCTGACTGCCCGCGCCAAAGTGCTGGGCATGGCCAGCGCCGGTGTGGCACCGCGTGTGATGGGCATTGGCCCGGTGCCGGCGGTACGTAAACTGATCGAGCGCCTTGGTGTGGCGGTCAGCGATTTCGACGTGATCGAACTCAACGAAGCCTTCGCCAGCCAGGGTCTGGCGGTGTTGCGTGAGCTGGGAATTGCCGACGACGCGCCGCAGGTCAATCCAAACGGCGGCGCCATTGCCCTGGGGCATCCGTTGGGCATGAGCGGTGCGCGTCTGGTCCTGACGGCGTTGCATCAGCTGGAAAAGACCGGTGGCAAGAAAGGCCTGGCGACCATGTGCGTCGGTGTCGGCCAGGGTCTGGCTTTGGCAATCGAACGGGTCTGACACGCCCTGTCGACTAATAAGAACTGAGGAAAGTGTAATGACTGACAAGCCTGGTTATCGTCGCCCGCAGGAGGGTACTCAGCCGGAGTACCTGCACCCGAGCTATCAATCCACCAACCTGCGCTCGCCATCGAAGCCGTTGGTGTTTCTGCCCCATTCGCTGTCGGAAATCACCGGGCCGACCGTCGGCGCCGAGCGCGTCAACGAAAAAGACAATGACCTGACCGCTCAGCACGAAGGTCAGCCGCAGGGTGAGCGCATCATCATTCATGGCCGCGTGCTGGATGAAAACGGTCTGCCGGTGCCGGGGATTCTGGTGGAGATCTGGCAGGCCAACGCCGCCGGTCGTTACGCCCATGCCCGCGACCTGCACGACGCGCCGCTGGACCCGAACTTCACCGGCACCGGC
>NZ_RCNW01000161.1:0-893 GCF_004307605.1 Pseudomonas sp. Sample_24 | reverse complement strand
GCGATGGTTTTGATCAGGGTAACAGTCATCTGAATGTTGTCACCTGGCATTACCATTTCAACGCCTTCTGGCAGCTCGCAGTTACCAGTCACGTCAGTAGTACGGAAGTAGAACTGTGGACGGTAGCCTTTGAAGAACGGAGTGTGACGACCGCCTTCTTCCTTGCTCAGAACGTAAACTTCTGCGGTGAACTTGGTGTGCGGCTTAACCGAACCCGGCTTAACCAGAACCTGACCACGCTCAACGTCGTCACGCTTGGTGCCACGCAGCAGAACGCCGCAGTTCTCGCCAGCACGACCTTCGTCGAGCAGCTTGCGGAACATCTCAACACCGGTGCAGGTGGTGGTGGTGGTGTCACGCAGACCAACGATTTCCAGTGCATCTTGAACGCGAACGATACCGCGCTCGATACGACCAGTCACAACAGTACCGCGACCCGAGATCGAGAATACGTCTTCGATTGGCATCAGGAATGGCTTGTCGATAGCACGCTCTGGCTCTGGGATGTAGGTGTCCAGAGTCTCAACCAGCTTACGAACGGCAGTGGTGCCCATTTCGTTGTCGTCTTTGCCTTCCAGCGCCATACGAGCCGAACCGATGATGATCGGAGTGTCGTCGCCTGGGAAGTCGTAGGTCGACAGCAGGTCACGAACTTCCATCTCAACCAGTTCCAGCAGCTCAGCGTCGTCTACCAGGTCAGCCTTGTTCAGGAAAACCACGATGTACGGAACGCCTACCTGACGGGACAGCAGGATGTGCTCACGGGTTTGTGGCATCGGACCATCAGCGGCCGAGCAAACCAGGATCGCGCCGTCCATCTGGGCAGCACCGGTGATCATGTTCTTCACGTAGTCAGCGTGACCTGGGCAGTCAACGTGAGCGTAGTGACGAAT
>NZ_RCNW01000214.1:0-5514 GCF_004307605.1 Pseudomonas sp. Sample_24 | reverse complement strand
ATCGGTCGTCAACTGATGTCGGAATGCGCCAAGGACATCAAGAAAGTGTCCCTGGAACTGGGCGGCAACGCGCCGTTCATCGTGTTCGACGACGCAGACCTGGATAAGGCCGTCGAAGGCGCGATCATTTCCAAATACCGCAACAACGGCCAGACCTGCGTTTGCGCCAACCGCCTGTACATCCAGGATTCGGTCTACGATGCGTTCGCCGAGAAGCTAAAAGTGGCGGTCGCCAAGCTGAAGATCGGTAACGGTCTGGAAGACGGCACCACCACCGGTCCGCTGATCGACGAAAAAGCCGTGGCCAAGGTGCAAGAGCACATTGCTGACGCCGTTGCCAAAGGCGCTACTGTGCTGTCCGGTGGCAAGTCGATGGAAGGTAACTTCTTCGAGCCGACTATTCTGACCAACGTGCCGAACAACGCGGCCGTGGCCAAGGAAGAAACCTTCGGCCCACTGGCGCCGCTGTTCCGCTTCAAAGATGAAGCCGATGTGATCGCGATGTCGAACGACACCGAATTCGGCCTGGCCTCGTACTTCTATGCTCGCGACCTGGGTCGTGTGTTCCGTGTGGCAGAAGCTCTGGAATACGGTATGGTCGGCGTCAACACCGGCTTGATCTCCAACGAAGTCGCGCCGTTCGGCGGCATCAAGGCCTCGGGCCTGGGCCGTGAAGGCTCCAAGTACGGCATCGAAGATTACCTGGAAATCAAATACCTCTGCCTGGGCATCTAAGCCCGGTAAAGGATCGCTTCAAGCGCAAAGGGCACGAGAGCGCTGTCCCTTTGCGCCGCTTCAAACCGGAATTTTCTCGGCGACCGGGAACGCTGTGGCAGTCGATCATCGCATGCTGCCGCCGCTGTTCCCCGTCGCTTTATCCTTGAACCACACCGCCCGATGAGCGGTGAATGAGGAATGTATGAGCAAGACTAACGCTTCTTTGATGGCCCGCCGTACCGCTGCTGTTCCACGTGGTGTTGGCCAGATCCACCCGATCTTCGCCGACTCCGCGAAGAACGCGACCGTAACCGACGTTGAAGGTCGTGAGTTCATCGACTTTGCCGGCGGCATCGCTGTGCTGAACACCGGCCACGTGCACCCGAAAGTCATTGCCGCGGTGACCGAGCAGCTGAACAAGCTGACCCACACTTGCTTCCAGGTTCTGGCCTACGAGCCGTACGTAGAAGTGTGCGAAAAAATCAACGCCAAGGTGCCAGGTGATTTCGACAAGAAAACCCTGCTGGTCACCACCGGTTCCGAAGCCGTGGAAAACTCCATCAAGATCGCCCGTGCCGCCACTGGCCGTGCCGGCGTGATCGCGTTCACCGGCGCTTACCACGGTCGCACCATGATGACCCTGGGCCTGACCGGTAAAGTCGTGCCTTACTCGGCCGGCATGGGCCTGATGCCAGGCGGCATCTTCCGCGCGCTGTACCCGAACGAACTGCACGGTGTAAGCATCGACGACTCGATCGCTTCCATCGAGCGCATCTTCAAGAACGACGCCGAGCCGAAAGACATCGCCGCGATCATCATCGAGCCGGTTCAGGGCGAAGGTGGTTTCTACGTCGCGCCTAAAGAATTCATGAAGCGTCTGCGTGCCCTGTGCGACCAGCACGGCATCCTGCTGATCGCTGACGAAGTGCAGACGGGCGCTGGCCGTACCGGTACTTTCTTCGCCATGGAACAGATGGGCGTTGCTGCCGACCTGACCACCTTCGCCAAATCCATCGCTGGCGGCTTCCCGCTGGCCGGTGTCTGCGGCAAGGCCGAATACATGGACGCCATCGCACCTGGCGGCCTGGGTGGCACCTACGCCGGTAGCCCGATCGCTTGCGCCGCGGCCCTGGCCGTGATGGAAGTGTTCGAAGAAGAGCACCTGCTGGATCGTTGCAAAGCGGTCGGTGAGCGTCTGGTGACTGGCCTGAAGGCCATCCAGGCCAAGTACCCGGTGATCGGCGAAGTCCGTGCCCTGGGCGCGATGATCGCGGTCGAGCTGTTCGAAAACGGCGACAGCCACAAGCCGAACGCTGCAGCTGTAGCGTCCGTCGTGGCCAAGGCGCGCGACAAGGGTCTGATCCTGCTGTCCTGCGGCACCTACGGCAACGTTCTGCGCGTCCTGGTACCGCTGACTTCGCCGGACGAGCAACTGGACAAAGGTCTGGCGATCATCGAAGAGTGCTTCTCCGAGCTGTGATCTCCTAGTGTGACCTGATCGACAAAAAACCCGCTTCGGCGGGTTTTTTTATGCCAACCGAAATGTAACCCGCGCATTAGCGCTGTATCGAAAGGCCAGCATTCGCTAAGGTTCAGACATTGCCAGGGAGAGCTGTATGACCGTCGTCAATTTACCCGCCGTTCCGAGAGTACTGATTGCCGAAGCCGACCCTTGGTCCCGGGATCTGCTCAAGGAAGTGTTGTTGAACGTTCGCTGCGACGCGCGACTGGATCTGTGCGCCGATGGCCATCGGGCGTTGGAGCTGTTGGCGCAAAACCCGTATGACCTGGTGATCGTCGACTGGGAATTGCCGGGCGTCGATGGCCTGAATGTGTTGCGCAATGTCCGTCAACGCAAACGCAATCCTCCGTTGCCCTTCATCCTGATGAGCAGCCGCAACGACAGTGCGAGTGTGCGCGAGGCGTTGCCCTTGGCGCCTACCGCGTACCTGACCAAGCCGCTGAACATGGAAAGCCTGACCCAACGGCTGCAGGATCTGCTGCTCAGCGCCGGCCAGGAGGTGTCGTGCGAAATCCCGGCATTGGCGCCAGGCATGACATTGTCAGTGTTCCTGGAGCGTCGTCGTGAACTGGCCGAAGGTGCGCCGTTGATGACCGATGTGCAGTTGGCGGTCAAACGCAGCCTCAACCCCAATGGTCTCGACCTGACGGTGCTGGAAAGTGAAATTCGCACCGATCCCCAGATTACTGCCGTGCTGATCGCTGCCGCCAACAGCGCGGCCCAGCACCATGGTGCCGCCGTACAAACCTTGTCTCAGGCGCTGCATCGACTGGGTACCGGACAAAGCATGAACCTGATTCTGGGGTTGGCGCTCAAACGCAGTGCCCGGCTCAGCGACCCGTATCTGGCGGACTACGCGGAGCGCTATTGGGACCTGTCGCTGCACACGGCGGAATACGCGCGAACCCTGGCGCGCCTGCTCGACCTGGATCAGGCGCGTTGTTACTGCGCTGGCATGCTGCATCGCTTGGGTGATTTGGCGTTGCTGCGTTGCTTGCAGGAATGGAAGCAGGCCGGTGGCGAGTTGGACGAGCAAGAGGAGGTCGGAGAAGCGCTGGCCGAATTCGGCGCCGCCTATGGTTCGGCATTACGTACGCGCTGGCGGCTGCCTTTGGAGCTGCGAGAGCTGATTGCCGCGGTCTACCAGCTCGGTGGCGGGGTTTATTCGCGCGAAGCCCTGGTGATGAACATGGCGGCGCAACTGGCGCGGTTGACTGAGCATGAAGGCATCGAAGAGCTGGCCAGGAGCCGAACGGCGAGGTTACTCAAGATCGGGTTGCCGGAGTTGATGCGGATGCGCAAAAAATAGACTCACCCCTAAACACTGTGGGAGCGAGCCTACAGGGGGCTGTGCTGAGCCGCTCAGGCAGTGACGATCCGGTTCTTGCCTTCGCGCTTGGCCTGGTACATCGCGGCATCTGCGCGAGCAAACAGGCTGTCGATGTTTTCGTCTTCAGCTGTGAGGCTGGTCAGGCCCTGGCTGACGGTGATGCCAAATGTCTGGCCGTCATGGTTAAAGCTCAAGCGCTGGATCTCCCGTTGCAGACGCTCGGCCACCTGCAGGGCCATCTCCGGTGAGCAGCCGGGGAAAATCGCTGCGAATTCTTCACCACCAATTCGCCCGAACAGATCGCCGCGACGTAGCGCTGCGCGGCCGCTGTCAGCAATCCGTTGCAGCACATTGTCGCCTTCCTGGTGACCGTAAGTGTCGTTGATCACTTTGAAATCATCGATGTCCAGCATCAGGAACGACAGCGGCATGCCTTGCTGCCTTGCCAGTTCGAATTCCTGATGCGCACCGTCGAAGAAATGTCGGCGATTGCTGCTCTGCGTCAGGGCGTCGGTAGTGGCCAGGCGTTGCAATTCGGTTTCCATCTGCTTTTTTTCGGTGATGTCTTCCGCGATACCCACAATGATCAGCGGCAGGCCGGGGTCCGTCTGACGGTTGATAAAACATTTGTCGCTGAGCCAGCGCACCTTTCCGTCCCCATCGATGATCCGGTATTCGCGGTCTTCGACAGCACCTTTTTCCAGCACCTGTGCCAGGCTGCTCTCGGCGTATTCCAGGTCGTCGGGATAGATGCTGTCGCGCCACTGATTGAAGTCGGACAGCAAAAGGTCGGCGGAGCGGCCGAAAATCCGTTCATAAGCGGGGCTGACATACAGCACCTGGCGGGTTTCCCAGTTGAATGCCCAAAGTACGGCGTTGACGCTGACCAGCAGGGTGCTGAACAGCTGTTCGCGCTCACTCAGGCGCGCCACTTCGCCTTGAGCGTGCATCAGCGCCAACAGGGTTTGTGCGGCTTCTGGCCACTGCGCAGGGGATGAGTCTTGTTGGTTTCTATTGACCATTGGCACAAATCTCAAAGGACGTGCGCCGCTTGAGGTTCGAAAGCGGCCATAACGAAGCCCGCCGGGGCGGCGAAGTGTCTTTGAGATGGGGGATTTGCAGCGAAGTTCCCGCTTTTTTTGGCGAGGGAGCTTGCTCCCGCTGGGCGGTCCTGACAACGCGTTTTATTTGTCAGGTTGGCGGCCGCTTCGCAGCCGAGCGGGAGCAAGCTCCCTCGCCACAGTCAGGAAATAGGGCGCAGGGAGCAAGCACCCTTGCCACAGTGAGGCGGTAGGACGCAGGGAGCAAGCACCCTTGCCACAGTGAGGCGGTAGGGCGCAGGGAGCAAGCACCCTTGCCACAGTCAGGCGGTAGGGCGCAGGGAGTAGGTTTTCAATTGGTCAGCGAAATCACGCAGGGATTGAATCCCGCTGGCTTCAGCTTCGTGTACCCAGTCCTTGATGGCAGCCAGCATGTCATGACCATTTGAGCTGGTTTTGACCCAGATCTGCTGCAGGGCCAGGCGTTTCTCGTAAATGACCTTCAACGCCTGGCTGTGCTCGAGCATGTTCTGGATGCGTACGTGGTGCTTGTCATCCAGCAGGCTGGTCTCCCGGGAGAGCAGGCGCTTGGCGCGGTGGAACTGGTGACGGACCGAGTGATCGACTTTCTCCAGCTCTTGCTTGACCAGCGGGCCGATCACCAATTTGCGGTATTGGGCCATGATCTGGAAGCGGTTGTTGAGGATCGCCATCGCGGTGTCCATGTCGAGGCTGCCTTTGCCCTCGACGCGGTGTGCAATCGGCGCGACCCGCTGGACCTTGGCCAGACGCAGGAAGCTGAACACTTGAATCCATGCCCAGCCCATGTCGAATTCCCACTTCTTCACCGACAGTTTGGCCGAGTTAGGGTAGGTGTGATGGTTGTTATGCAGTTCTTCGCCGCC
>NZ_RCNW01000518.1:0-5550 GCF_004307605.1 Pseudomonas sp. Sample_24 | reverse complement strand
ATCCCGAGCAGAACGCCGCACTGCGTCACGCGATCGGCGGTGTGCTCGAGACCCTACCGGCGCAGATGGCTTTCCTCTGCCCGAACGTCAACTCGTACCGTCGTTTCGGCGCACAGTTCTACGTGCCGAACTCACCGTGCTGGGGCCTGGACAACCGCACCGTAGCGATTCGTGTGCCGACCGGTTCATCCGATGCCGTGCGCATCGAGCACCGCGTGGCCGGTGCCGACGCCAACCCGTACCTGCTGATGGCTTCGGTCCTGGCAGGCGTGCACCACGGCCTGGTCAACAAGATCGAGCCGAACGCACCGGTGGAAGGCAACAGCTACGAGCAGAACGAGCAAAGCCTGCCGAACAACCTGCGTGATGCATTGCGCGAGCTGGACGACAGTGAAGTGATGGCCAAGTACATCGATCCGAAATACATCGATATCTTCGTCGCGTGCAAAGAGAGCGAGCTGGAGGAGTTCGAACACTCCATCTCCGACCTTGAGTACAACTGGTATTTGCATACCGTGTAAGCGCTTGCAGTACAAAAGAACGCCGCAGGCTGACAAGGCTTGCGGCGTTTTTTTATGGCCGCCTGCGGCGGATCGCTGGCAAGCCAGCTCCCACAGGTTTTGTTAATGAACACAAGATGTGTGGTCGGCAACAATCCTTGTGGGAGCTGGCTTGCCAGCGATGGCGGCCGAGGAGACAACACACAACCCTGCTCGTACAATGCCCGCTGCCCCTCAGGAGACTTCAATGACACGCGTAGCCACCGTTCGCAAACCCCGCGCCCGCAGCCAGGCGCGAATCGATTCGATCCTCGATGCCGCCCGCACCTTGCTGGCCGCCGAGGGTGTGGCCAGCCTGTCGATCTACAGCGTTGCCGAGCGGGCGGAGATCCCGCCCTCCTCCGTCTACCATTTCTTCGCCAGCGTACCGGCCTTGCTGGAAGCACTGACCGCCGACGTCCACGCCGCCTTCCGCGCCTGCCTGCAAGCACCCATCGACCACGACGCGCTGAGCGGTTGGCGTGACCTGTCGCGGCTGGTGGAACAACGCATGCTCGACATCTACGGCGAGGATGCCGCCGCCCGCCAGCTGATCCTGGCGCAACACGGCCTGACCGAAGTCACCCAGGCCGACCGCCAGCACGACATCGAACTGGGCGACCTGATGCACAAGCTCTTCAATCACCACTTCGAACTGCCGAAACTGCCGGATGATGTCGATGTGTTTGCCCTGGCCATGGAGCTGGGGGATCGAGTGTACGCGCGCTCGGTGCAACAGCACGGGCAGATCACACCGCGCATGGCCGAAGAAGGGATGCGGGTGTTTGATGCGTACCTTGGTCTTTACTTGCCACCCTACCTGCCCAAGCGAATGCAGCCTTGAAGCACATCAGATTGCATCAAGATAGAATCGACGGCTGCAGCGCAAACAATTCCTGACTGCATGCAAAAAGCTATTGAAACTAAAAATACAAAAAGGCCTGGATAAATCCACGACAGTATAAAATCGCCAACACAGGCCTTTATTGAAACCACACCCACTGTTAGTTTCGCAACAATCCCGGCCAAGTATTATCATTAACGGGATCAGGACCACCCACCAACCTATCTTCGTCCATATTATATTTTAGATAACGATTACCCGTCAGAAAAATATAGTAGAAATCATCAGCCAAATCGCGATCAAATTGTACTGCGGTAACAATTTCGTATCTGTAAGGACCTACCCCCGGCCAGTTAGCGTCATTGGTAGGTTTTTTTTCAATCGTTTCCTGACGAGCATCGTATCGTAGGGAATCCCCATCACTCATCAAAAACAAAAATATGTTATCTCTAAGAAACGTAGTTGGCTCTTTCCACCATACACCAGCCACAATCTTATCAAAGTATGGTAACAACAGTGACCACTGGCTATCTGCCAGCCTTTCAAATTGAACAACCCTGTCCGTCTGCTGATGGTAGGTACATACCTTTGGGGTATTACCATCCAAATAGAAGAGATGCAGATAATCGCTATATCCGCTCGTTGTTGTAAACCCAAAGCGCAAATATCTGGCATAGGGATGAAATTCCCCCCAGTTCCCTGCATTAATTGCTGTAGGGTAGCCTGGTGGAACTCTATCTTCTGCATTATTGAATCGCGAAAAAGTATTTGTGTCCTTGAAGAAAAAATAGCAATGATCCTGCCCTTGTCGCCAATCCACAGCAACACAATTTTTTATGTCCGGCATGATGTCTACTCCTTGCGAATTAAGGATGAATGCAAGACCAAAGCTACACAAAAAATCATACCTTGAAACCTGTCAAAGTTGACAGTTCCGCCAAAACAATCTGCATGTTAGGATTTCGGCCAAAAGGCCAATTAGTTTTTTACTTCCTTTTTATAAATATCTACCTCGAAGGGCTTGCACCCTTCGGGGCAGTGTTTGTCCCACGCCCTTACAACTTGGCGATCGACACCTCGGTGGATTTCACAAACGCGATCACTTCACTGCCCACCGCCAATTCCAGCTCTTTCACCGAACGGGTGGTGATCACCGAAGTGACGATGCCGGAAGCGGTCTGTACGTCGATTTCCGAGAGCACGTCACCGAGGACGATTTCCTTGATCGAGCCTTTGAACTGGTTGCGTACGTTGATGGCCTTGATAGTCATGATATTGATTCCTGTGGTTGGATAAGACTTGGGTTACTGGGCCCAACGCAACTGCGTAGGCAAGGGTGAAACAGGTTCCGGTTCCGGTGGTTGGCCGGGCAGTGACAGCACGCGGTTGAGAACTTCGGTTTCCAGTGCTGCCAGCCTATGAGAGCCACGAACCCGAGGGCGTGGCAGCTCCACGTGCAGGTCGAGGCCGACTTCGCCGTCTTCGATGAGAATCACCCGATCGGCAATCGCTACGGCTTCGCTGACGTCGTGCGTCACCAGCAACACGGTGAAGCCGTGTTGCTGCCAGAGCCGTTCGATCAGTTGCTGCATTTCGATGCGGGTCAGGGCATCGAGCGCGCCCAACGGCTCGTCGAGCAACAGCAGGCGCGGTTGATGAATCAACGCGCGAGCCAGGGCCACGCGTTGTTTCTGCCCACCGGACAGGGCCGCCGGCCACTCATGGGCGCGGTCCGCCAGGCCGACCGCTTCCAGCGCCGCCAATGCCTTGGGACGCCAGTGGCCCTTGAGGCCCAGGCCGACGTTGTCGATGATCTTTTTCCACGGCAGCAACCGTGCTTCCTGGAACATCAGCCGGGTGTCTTCCCGGGCCTCGCTCAGCTTCGCGGAACCGGCCAGCAATTCACCGCCCGTGGGCTGATCGAGACCGGCCAGCAAACGCAGCAAGGTACTTTTGCCGCAGCCGCTGCGACCGACCACGGCGACAAATTGCCCCGCCGGAATATGCAGATCGATCTCGCGCAGCACCTGGCGCGAACCAAAGGTTTTTTGCAGCTTGCGCACCGCCAGCGGAATCCCGCGCAGCAGGCGTGGAGGTTGTTGAGCGGTCATGCGGCACCTCCCTTGACGACCTGATAGGCCGGATGCCAGCGCAGCCACACGCGTTCAAGTCCACGCGCCGCGAGATCGGCCAGCTTGCCGAGCACCGCATACATCAGGATCGCCAGCACCACCACGTCGGTCTGCAAGAACTCCCGGGCATTCATCGCCAGATAGCCAATGCCGGAGCTGGCGGAAATGGTTTCGGCCACGATCAGCGTCAGCCACATAAAGCCCAGGGCAAAGCGCACGCCGACCAGAATCGAAGGCAGCGCACCCGGCAGGATCACCTGACGGAACAGACTGAAACCGGACAAGCCGTAGCTGCGCGACATTTCCACCAACGCCGGATCGACGTTGCGGATGCCGTGATAGGTGTTGAGGTAGATCGGGAACAAGGTGCCCAGGGCCACCAGGAAAATCTTCGCCGACTCGTCGATGCCGAACCACAGGATCACCAGCGGAATCAGCGCCAGGTGCGGCACGTTGCGAATCATCTGCACCGAACTGTCGAGCAGGCGTTCGCCCCACTTGGACAGACCGGTGATGAAACCCAGTGTCAGGCCAATACCGCCACCAATGGCAAAACCCAACGCGGCACGCCAACCGCTGATTGCCAGGTGTGTCCAGATCTCGCCGCTGCGTACCAGGCTCACACCGGCTTCGATCACGGCGATCGGCGCCGGCAGAATCCGTGTCGATAACCAACCCGCCGACACCGACAGCTGCCACACCGCCAGCAGCAACACCGGCAACGCCCAGGGCGCGAGGCTGTGGATAATTTTTTTCATGGCGCGCTCAACTCTGCGACGCGGCTTTGGGAAGGATGTCGTTGGCGACCATTTCGCCGAACGGGCTGACGTAACCAGCGCTTTTCGGCAACTCGGGACGCTCGATGTCCAGGTGCGGGAACAGCAACTCGGCCACGCGGTACGACTCTTCCAGGTGTGGATAACCGGAGAAGATGAACGTATCGATACCCAGATCGGCGTACTCCTTAACCCGTGCCGCCACAGTCGGCCCATCACCGACCAACGCCGTACCGGCACCGCCCCGCACCAGCCCGACGCCGGCCCAGAGATTCGGGCTGACCTCCAGGTTGTCGCGGCTGCCACCGTGCAGCGCAGCCATGCGTTGCTGGCCGACGGAATCGAAGCGCGCCAGGGAGGCCTGGGCACGGGCGATGGTGTCGTCGTCCAGGTGCGAGATCAGTCGGTCCGCCGCTTGCCAGGCCTCGGCGTTGGTTTCACGAACGATCACATGCAGGCGAATGCCGAAGCGCACGGTACGCCCGAGCTTCGCAGCTTTGGCCCGCACCTGTGCGATCTTCTCGGCCACCGCGGCCGGTGGCTCGCCCCAGGTCAACACCATTTCGACCTGTTCTGCCGCGAGGTCCTGCGCCGCTTCCGACGAACCGCCAAAGTACAGCGGCGGACGCGGTTGCTGGATCGGCGGGTACAGCAACTTCGCGCCCTTCACGCTGATGTGCTGGCCGTCGTAATCGACGGTTTCGCCTTCCAGCACGCGACGCCAGATGCGGGTGAATTCCACCGAGGCCTGATAGCGCTCTTCGTGGCTGAGGAACAGACCATCGCCGGCCAACTCTTCCGGATCACCGCCCGTGACCAGGTTGAACAGCGCACGTCCGCCGGACAAGCGATCCAGCGTAGCCGCCTGGCGTGCCGCCACCGTCGGGGAAATGATCCCGGGGCGCAGGGCGACAAGAAACTTCAAACGCTGGGTCACTGGAATCAACGACGCCGCCACCAGCCACGAATCCTCGCAGGAACGACCGGTGGGAATCAGCACACCGCCGAAACCCAGTCGATCCGCCGCTTGGGCGACTTGTTGCAGGTAACCGTGGTCAACGGCGCGAGCGCCTTCGGCGGTGCCAAGGTAATGGCCGTCGCCGTGGGTAGGCAGGAACCAGAAGATGTTGAGGCTCATGGAGTGGTCTCCTTGGGAAATCGGACTGTTACTGGGCTTTGGTGACTGAGCTTTGGGCAACGGTCGCCGGCGGCGTCCAGATCACGTCTTTGATGCTCAGCGGCTTGGGAATCAACTTGAG
>NZ_RCNW01000265.1:0-5553 GCF_004307605.1 Pseudomonas sp. Sample_24 | reverse complement strand
GTGAGCCGTCTTAACGTGAGTCAATCAAAATGTTGAAAATCGTCCACCTGCTAATAGGTGCAGCGGCCTTGCTGCTGTCCTTCATCCCTAGCCTGCGATCCGAAGCCGTACCTTACCTGCAACAACCCGATGCTCTGTACCTGGCCTTTTTCGGCCTGCTTAACCTCACCCTCGCACCTGTCATCCCCTACTGGAACAAAGGCCCGCGTCATCAACTGCAAAACCTGGTCAGCGCCCTGCTGGTACTGGCTGTCGTTCTGCAAACCCTGACGCTGATCGCGCCGATGCCTGTCATCGCCGGTCAACCTGCCGTTCTGTTCAGCCTGGTCGCCGCTCTGGTTGCGGTTTTTCTGCACCTGGCCATCAGCTTCTACAAATCGTCACCGGCTGCCGCTTCGCCAAGCTACGACATGAGCAACCGCGATACCGGAACCGTCAAGTCCACCTGCTAATAGGTGCAGCGGCCTTGCTGCTGTCCTTCATCCCTAGCCTGCGATCCGAAGCCGTACCTTACCTGCAACAACCCGATGCTCTGTACCTGGCCTTTTTCGGCCTGCTTAACCTCACCCTCGCACCTGTCATCCCCTACTGGAACAAAGGCCCGCGTCATCAACTGCAAAACCTGGTCAGCGCCCTGCTGGTACTGGCTGTCGTTCTGCAAACCCTGACGCTGATCGCGCCGATGCCTGTCATCGCCGGTCAACCTGCCGTTCTGTTCAGCCTGGTCGCCGCTCTGGTTGCGGTTTTTCTGCACCTGGCCATCAGCTTCTACAAATCGTCACCGGCTGCCGCTTCGCCAAGCTACGACATGAGCAACCGCGATACCGGAACCGTCAAGTGGTTCAACACCTCCAAAGGCTTCGGCTTTATCTCCCGCGACTCCGGTGACGATATTTTCGTGCACTTCCGGGCCATTCGCGGTGAAGGCCATCGCGTCCTGGTCGAAGGCCAGCGCGTGGAGTTCTCTGTCATGAATCGTGACAAGGGCCTGCAAGCCGAAGATGTGATCGCCGCTCTGCCTCGCCGCTGATACAAGGCGTAAAAAAACCGCGAACAGCCTGGCTGCTCGCGGTTTTTTATTGCCTGCCATTCAGTAATGCGGCGGCGGCGCCTCTTCCTCGAAAGACTCGAACTGACCGGCCATTTCTTCCTGGCGCTTGAGCAATGCGGCCATCTGCAACTGCAGGCGCTCGACTGCGCGCTGCTGCGCTGCCAGCACGTCGTTCAACGACTGGATGGTGTCATCCTGAAACGCCAATTGACTCTCCAGATCGGTAACGCGATTTTCCAGGCTCATGATTCAACCCTCCACGAAGGTGAAATCGTCGGTCAGCACCAGACGCAGTCGCTCACGAATGGCCTCGACCTGCTCTGCATTGTAAGGCCTGGCCGGGTGTTTACCCCAGATCGGCGCGGGCCAGGCGGCGTCATCCCGCTTGCGCACGATCACATGCATATGCAACTGACTGACGACATTGCCCAACGCCGCGACGTTGAGTTTATCGGCGTCGAATGAATCCTTGAGCAACTCGGCCAGCGCGGTCGTTTCCTGCCACAACTGCTGCTGATCGGCGACATCCAACTGAAATATCTCACTGATATCGTCACGGCGAGGCACCAGGATGAACCAGGGATAGTTCGAATCGTTGGACAGCAGCAGCCGGCAAAGCGGGAAATCACCGATCGGTAGCGTGTCCTGTTGAAGTATTGGATCTAAAGCGAACACAGCGCGCACTCCCGTCAGGTCATCAATTTCAGCTTAGCGCCCATCCCGAGAGATGTTGCACCAAGCGACTGGACGGCAGCATACCTGCGAACGTCGCAGGCTTCACGACGAACCCTGATGCAAACTCTCGAGGTCCTGATATGGACGCTCCTACGCTCCGAGATGAAACACTTGCTGGCGAAACGCACCAGTACCGAACCGGCAGCCCCGCAAAATGCGCTGAAATGACCGAAAAGCCTCATCAGCTGCTGGGTGACAGGCCGCGATGCTGTATGGATTCAGTACAGCAAATAAAAATTTTTGCACCAAAACCGCACAGTGTGTCTACGCTGACTACTTCGCATATCCGCCAATTACTCAACGGCGGGGTGAACCGGTAACATTTTTGGTTGTCACGCGGCGGTAACAGTATGGTCAACACCATGCGATGGATGGCGTCAAGCCTCACCTACAGCAGGATGAGACCCCCGGATTCATGAGGTTTTACGGCATCGGCCAGCAATGCAGAAAAAAATATCCATGGAATTCTGATTTGTGCACGCTTGTTGCATTCACACCCACATCGTCTATAAGGCTCAGCTGGAAGCGGGAACCTTGAGACTAAATAAAACAGCGGCAGGGTAGCCCGATGGAGATTCAAACGTTTCACCAGGGACTCTTTTTACCGATGCTCAACCCCAACAAAACAGCGTTAAAGTTGTGTCTCCGGTTGCATCGGGGCTGTAAATTTGCGACATCTAGCAAGCTGTTAGCGACAGGGTCGTAAAGAAGCTGAAAGGTTAGATGCGCAAGTATCGCCAACATTGTCGGCGTGATATAAGTTTGCGCCGACACAAAAAGAAAGAGCCGCCCAGATAATAAAACAGGTGGAGCGGCAGTACTCTTCTAAAAACCAAAGGAGCAAATCACGATGCGCGTGATGAAGTGGAGCATGATCGCACTGGCTGTTGCAGCTGGTACCTCGCAGTTCGCAGTGGCGTCTTCCCAGGAAGAATCCAAGGGTTTCTTCGGTGACCAGAGCCTGAAACTGAAAACCCGTTTCGAATACATGAACCGCGACTATAAAAACGGTGTCAGCAACCCATCCAGCGGCACCGCCGGCTATCGTCAGGACTCCGGTCTGAGCCAGTTGCTCACTTACGAGTCGGGCTTCACTCAAGGCACTGTTGGTTTCGGTCTGGACGCCATGGCAATGGGCTCGGTCAAACTGGACGGTGGTTCGGGCAAGCGTGGCAACGGCCTGTTCGCCAACGACAGCGATGGCAACCCGGAAAAATCCCAGGGCAAGGTTGGCGGTGCAGTCAAACTGCGTCTCTCCGACACAGTTCTGAAGTACGGCCAGCAATTCGTAGCCAGCCCAGTGTTCGCTACCGACGACAGCCGTCTGCTGCCAGAAGTTGCCACCGGTACCTTGCTGACTTCCAAGGAAATCAAAGGTCTGGAACTGAGCGCCGGTCGCTTCACCGCTCTGAGCAAACAAACCGGTATGGCCCGTGACAGCATCGGCGGCCTGACTGACGAAGACGGAAACCACGGCAAAGGCCTGAGCGACGGCATCAACATCTTCGGTGCCAGCTACGCCTTCACCGACAACTTCACCGGTGCCGTGGCTGCATCGGATGCCGATGAGTACTTCAAGAAGTACTACGTCAACCTGAACTACACCTTGCCAATCACTGACGATCAGTCCCTGAACTTCGACCTTAACGGTTACAAGACCAAAGGTGACAAGCGCGGTGACCTGGTCGACGCCATCGGCGACGGCACCTTGGGTGTGGACAACAACCTGTGGTCCCTGGCTGCTGCCTATAGCCTCGGCGCTCACAAATTCACCCTGGCCTATCAGCAGTCCAGCGGCGACAACGCTTACTACTACGGCGTTGACGGTAACAGCACCATCTTCGTATCCAACTCCATCCAGATCTCTGACTTCGTGGGCCGCGAGGAGAAATCCTACCAAGCTCGCTATGATCTGAACATGGCTTCCTATGGCGTCCCAGGTCTGAGCTTCATGACCCGTTACGTGATGGGTGACAACATCAAGACCAACGGTCTGGGTGAAGGTAAGGAAAACGAGTGGAACATCGAGTCCAAGTACGTCGTTCAGGAAGGTCCAGCTAAAGACCTGTCCTTCCGTGCACGTTTCGCCAACTACCGTTCGAACGGCGCGTACAGCGGTTACTCGCCTGACGTCTACGACACCCGTCTGATCATCGAGTACCCGCTGAGCATCCTGTAATCAGGGTGTAAAACCGGAAGTACTGTAGATCAAAAAACGCTCACCTTTTCAGGTGGGCGTTTTTTTATGCCTGCCATACACTGATCACGCCAGCAAACAACTTCCGCGAATAACATTAGTACTTTTTTCAATGAACCGATCAAAAGTCACAAAAAAGCCCGAGAGACTATTAATCCCTCGGGCTCATGTAACAACTAATGAAACCAGGCTTACTGTACTGCTGCTTCCTGAACCACACGAACAACCCGCTGTGGAAACGGAATGTCGATACCGGCCTTTTTCAAACGATCACGGGATTGTTCGTTGAACATGAACATCACATCCCAGTAATCCGCAGTTTTAACCCATACACGCAGGGAAACAGTGATCGCACTGTCACCCAGTGTCGAAATAACGGCCTCAGGCTTCGGATCAGTCAATACGCGCGGGTCTTTTGCCAGATCCAGTAACACTTCACGGGCTTTCTGCAGGTCCGCCTCGTAATCAACCCCCACATCAAACACCACTTTGCGGGTTGGCTGGCGGTTGGTATTGGTGATGATGCCGTTCGACAGGTTACCGTTTGGCACGATGATGGTTTTGTTATCACCCGTGCGCAGCACCGTGTGGAAAATCTGGATGCTATCAACCGTACCGGCCACACCTTGTGCTTCGATCCAGTCGCCAATACGGAATGGACGGAACAACAGAATCAACACGCCACCCGCGAAGTTCGCCAGGCTACCCTGCAAGGCCAGACCGATGGCCAGGCCCGCCGCACCGATGGCAGCCACGAACGAGGTGGTTTCCACACCGATCATCGACGCCACGCTGACGATCAGCAGAATTTTCAGAATGATGTTGGCCAGGCTGCTGATGAAGCCTTGCAGCGCCAGATCGGCATTGCGCAATGCAATCAGGCTTCCGAGCTTCTGCGTCACCTTGTTGATCAGCCACCAACCGATGGCCAGTGTGATTACCGCCAACAGCACGCGA
This sequence comes from Pseudomonas sp. Sample_24, assembly GCF_004307605.1. NCBI lineage: Bacteria > Pseudomonadati > Pseudomonadota > Gammaproteobacteria > Pseudomonadales > Pseudomonadaceae > Pseudomonas > Pseudomonas sp. Sample_24. The sequence goes on along the minus strand of NZ_RCNW01000265.1, from coordinate 613 downwards.
CTGCCGTATTCCATGATCATCGGAATCCAGGCTTGGGATGCCTTGACCAGGTTATCCACTTCAGCATTCAAGTCCATCTACGTTCTCCTGATTTGCGGCTATCCGGCACGCGAAAAAATAGCGGCAGAAAGACCGACCCGGTGTGGATCAATCGTTTCTGCCGTTGCTTGGGCCTCGGACGCCGAAAACGCCGAGAGGTTCCCGCGTGCGGATCAGTCGCGGAAGTTGTTGAACTGCAGCGGCATGCCGAATTCCTTGGCGCGCAGTACGGCGATGGCTTCCTGCAGATCGTCACGCTTCTTGCCGGTGATGCGCACTTGCTCGCCCTGAATGGCGGCCTGCACTTTCAACTTGGCGTCTTTGACGTGAGCGACGATTTTCTTCGCCAGCTCTTTGTCGATGCCTTCCTTGAGGACGGCTTCCTGCTTCATCAACTTGCCCGAAGCAAATGCATCCTTGACCTCAAGGCACTGCACGTCGATTTTGCGCTTGACCAGCGCCAGCTTGAGGATCTCAATCATCGCTTCGAGCTGGAAATCGGCTTCAGCGGTCAGATTGACGGTCAGGTCCTTTTCCTTGAACTCGAAGCTGCCCTTGCCTTTCAGGTCATAAC